>CAZZUU010000019.1:0-22254 GCA_964657275.1 uncultured Mucilaginibacter sp.
GTTCCACATGCACGGGATGTACCACAACCTGGTAGAGGGCCACATGCCTTTTGAAATGATTGAAGCCACCCTGCTGGATGAGGACCACTTGAAACCGTTCAAGTTGCTTATCCTACCCAATGTCGCCGCGCTGTCGGATGCACAGTGCAATCAGATCAGGAAATTTGTTAACGCCGGCGGTAGTTTGCTGGCCACGTTTGAGTCGTCGCTGTACGATGAAACCGGGACGAAGCGCAAGGATTTCGGTCTGGCCGATCTGTTCGGCGTAAGCTATAACCAGGGCGTTGAGGGCCCCATGCAAAACAGTTACCTGCGGCTGCGAAGCGACCCGGCTACCGGCAAATTCCACCCGGTATTGGAAGGTCTGGAGGATGCCACCCGTATCATCAACGGTATCTACAGGGTGAAGGTAACACCCACCGCCGATTTCCCAAGCCCTGTTACGCTCGTGCCAACCTACCCCGATCTGCCGATGGAAGATGTATACACCCGTGTGCCCGATCCGGGTACCCGCGAGTTGTATCTGCGCCCGTGGGGCGGTGGGCGGGTAGCCTATTTCCCCTGGGATATTGAACGCACCTTTTGGCAATACATGAGTCCCGATCACGGTAAACTGCTTGTCAATACCATCCGCTGGGTTTTGAATGAGGACCCGATAGTAACGGTAACCGCCCCAGGCCTGGTAGAAACCACCGCCTGGCGCCAGGAACGGTCAATGACGGTGCACCTGGTAAACCTCACCAACCCCATGATGATGAAGGGCCCGTTCAGGGAGCTGATCCCCGTTGCAGCAACGGTCAGCATCAAAATACCGGAAAACGTAAAGCTGGGGGGAGTGAAATTATTGATGAGTGGTGTGCAACCGGAGCATAGCATTGGAAATGGGCGGCTTACGGTGATCGTGCCACAAATACTTGATCATGAGATAATAGGGGTTGATTTTGTGTAGGTTTTTTTAATTTGCTGCGATATCCGATTCAGAATATAAACAGAATGTATGTTTACACTTGACATTCAACTTTGAGCCTTGCATTATCGGAAAAGCCTGATTTACCTAATTGTTGTTTCGACACTTGTGCGAATACTTATGGCTTCAACCCAGGAGCTTGGCAATGTGGAAGCTTACTATTGGGTGTTATCTACCAAGCTACAGTGGAACTACTTTGATCATCCGCCAATGGTTGCCTGGTTGATAAGACTTACTACTTTAAATCTTTTGATCCATAGTGAACTGGCTGTGCGTTTCGGGGCCATTATTTCCTCGGCAGTTTGTACGTGGCTAATGTTCAAAATCGGGACGTTGCTTCATAACAACCGGGCAGGCTGGATGGCGGCGCTCCTTTATACTACATCCATTTATTCGGGCAGCGGCATTGCGGCCTTTATTTTGCCCGATAGCGTACAAATGGTTTTCTGGCTGGCTTCGTTTTACACGATGCTCCAACTTATCCGCCTGCCTTTTGACGATCCCAAAAACAATTTTAAATGGCTACTGTTCGGCATTTTGTCGGGGTTGTGTATCATGAGCAAAGTTCATGGCGTGTTTTTAGGGGCGGGTTTATTATCCTATTTACTGATCTATGACCGCAAGCGGCTTAACAACAAATATGTGTACCTGGCACTTGCAATTTCACTGATAATCGTTTCGCCTATTTTTATATGGAATGTTCAAAATCATTTTATCACTTATAAGTTTCACAGCAACCGGGTTATACCGACCGGCACCGGGATAGATTTTACGCGATTTATTAAACAGCTTTTTGAGGTTATTTTTTCTACAGGGCCCATTCATCTATTCCTAATCGGCACGGCGACATACAGCGTTATCAAAAACCGGCTGCAGTTAAACAAAAGCGACGTGCGACTGATATTGCTGGTTACGCTGCCATTAATATTTTTAGTGTTAATTATTTCTTTGTTCAGAAGTATACTGCCACACTGGCCGGGCCCGGGGCTAAGCACATTACTGGTTTTACCTGCAGTTCAACTGGCAACTAACCAAAAAAATGAAAAGGCTAGGGTCCCCGTTATTCTAAAATTCGCGATATCTTATATGTTGTTAGTGGCTGTGCTTGATGCGGTGAATATTAATTATTTCCCCGGCACTTCATCGCAGGAAAAAGATGCCATGAAATTTGGTGCCGACGATGCTTCTCTGGATATGTATGGGTGGAAAAATGCCGGGTTTAAATTCGATTCGCTATACCGCTCCGATGTAGCCACCCGTTTAATGCCCGCCAATACGCCGATAGTGATTTCTGATTGGGTGTCTGGTGCGCATATCGATTATTATATCGCCCGCGGGGCCGGGCTTCAAACCTACGCCTTAGGGAATGTTTATGCCCTGCATCAATATTATTGGATAAACCGCGACAAAAAACCCTTAGTTAAGGGCGATAACGCATATTTTATAATCCCATCCAATTTGTTTACTTATAGTGCTTTTGACGCGGTTAAGGCTGGTTTTAATAATTATAATAATGCATTAACGCTCGCAGAATACCGTAGCGGGGCAATTTGCAAGGAATTTTACGTTATTAGGCTGTACGATTATAAGGGGCCGCTTAAATAGAATTCTTGTGGCGACCTATAACTATTTGCGTGATGATGATTCCCTGAAAACCGGGATAGGTTCAAGCAATACCTTATGCACCGCTTTGGTGCCAATTTCTTTGTTTTTTATCATCGCGAATATCAGCAGGAAAGCTTCGCGGCCCATGTTATAAGTTTGCTGATCGATAGTAGACAAAGGTGGCGTAATATGCTCCCCAAAAAGGTCGTTGCAAAAGCCAATTACGCCAACTTCCTGTGGTATTTGTACCTGCCTGTCTTTCAATTCTTTTATCGCGCCAAGCGCAGTACGGTCCTCAACTGCAAAAAATGCAACAACGCTGCAACAGCCTCACGACCAGAGTCTATTGACAGCGCGCCGTCATAAACCAGTGAGGCATCGAACTTTATTTTATGCTTAGCCAGCGCGTCGCGGTACCCCCGCAGTCTTTCCTTAAAAATACTGATATGCTGCGGTCCCGCAATATGGGCTATTCGTTTGTAATCTTGCTTTATAAGGTGTTCAGTAGCCATGTAAGCACCCAGGTGATCGTTCACCAGTACCGATGATATGCCAAGGTCATCATTCCCCCTGTCGAAAAAAACGATGGGTATGTCCATTTTTTTAACATCGGTAAAATGCTGATAATCAATTGTGTTTTTTGCGATAGAAACAAGTATGCCATCAACACGGGCCGATAAGAATGTTTCCAGTCCCTTTTTTCCAGCTCGGGCGACTCGTCCGATTGATAGATCAGTACATCATAACCGTTTTCACGTGCGATACTGGCTATGCCATTGATAACTGCACCGAAAAAATTATTGGCCGCGTTTGGCACTAAAATCCCTATCACCTGCGTAAAGCCAGACCGTAACGACGAGGCTATCTTATTGGGATGATAATCCAGCCTTTTGGCCATGGCGTGTACCAGTTTTTTGGTTTTTTCGCCAATATCATCCTTGTCGGCCAATGCCCGCGAAACGGTAGCTGTTGTAAGCTTCAGTTCTTTTGCAATGTCTGCTATGGTAACCTTTTTTGCCAAAATAGTATCATCCGTATGATACTCAAAGGTATGTTTTTACTTTGCGTATAACAACCCGACAATTAACCGGAAATTTTCAGTCGAAATACGCAGTAAATTAGTCAATAATGACTTAAACGATTACGTAAAATATAAAGAAAGGGAGTAATAACCTCAGTTACTACCCCCCTTTATTTTGCCATTTGAAAAATATATGCGGAACTGCTTAACGCCTGTTGTTACAAGAATGGATAAACTGCGTTGTAATATGAGCTTAAAGTAAATGAAGTGGCTGAGCCGTTAGAACTCCAGGCAGGTGAAACCATGTTCATGCCCAAGCCATCACCATTCCACGACCATGCCAAAACTGCCCAGCCTTTGCTTTTTGCATAATTAACCATTGCTTGCCAGTTACAGCTTCCGCTTGGTGTATTGCCAAATTCGCCTATTATACAAGGTTTGCCTGTAGATGACATATAATCCAAATCTGATGACTGGGCGGCGCGGTTTAAACTGTTGTTATAGCCATTAGGATAAATATGGTTGGATAAAACAATGTTGCCATCATTTATTTTAGTGCCGTTTGCACCTGTTACCGCGTCATGGGTTACTATGGTGTTGTGCCCGTAGCCGGCGCAGTCAATAACAATCGGGCCGCTGTAAACCTGCCTTACAATAGGAATAGCCTGGTTGTAAGCGGCTGCAAATGCGTTTGAGGTCATGGTGCCTGCGCCCCATTCGTTACAAAGGTTGATGGTGAAATTTCCACCTAAAGCCTTGTAATTGGCTTTCCACCAGTTAGCAGCAGTTACCAGGTCGCTGGCATTGCTTGATCCGCCAAACTCATGGAAGGTGCATATAATACTGGTGTATCCGTTTGAGCGGGCCTGGCTTATCCAGCCTGCTGCCTGCGAAACGCTTATACCGGTGCTTGGGTCTATTTCAATGCGCAGTGTTTTAATTTTGCTTTGCTGTTTCATTAATGACCATGCAAAGTTAGGGTTGCCGCCATTATAGTAGGATGGCTGCAGGTCAACGCCATCGTTAAAGCCGCCCGACAGGCTTTGTGTAGTTTCATTTGTTGTTGCAGTAGTTGTTGGAGCCGTTCCGTTTTGACGGTTCATGGAATCCTTCTGACAGGATTCGAAGAATAATGCTAATGATGCGATCACTAATAGTGGTCGTACCAGTTTATTGTTGAAAAATTGTTTCATTTTTTAGATTTATAAGTAAGTATTGGTTGGAATATTTTTCCGGTTTCCGACCCGGCGTCGTTATTCAGCAATCGTCAGGGAGGTGATGAGTCAGCATACCTGGCGAAAGCAGTGGGGTTTTTGCAGGCTGTAAGTTTTTTCATTTGGCTAATTGGTATTTACTTAATCGATTAAGTAAAATCAAAGTAAGTGGAATAGAAATGCGATGTGTAATATCATTTTAGCGATTGGTAGTACTAAAATATTAAAATGGTAATTTGATATCATAATGTTAAAATAATACTATCTGCTGCCTCATATTTGGATTAAAAAGCAACAGATACAACTTTTAGGAATGCTTTAAGCACTTTAATAATATTTATATATAAATTAATATACCACGAGCAGATACTTTGCCGATTGCATAATTAACCGCAAATTCTGATCAGATGGAAGCAATAGAAGTAGGTAAGGATATTAACGTATTTATGTAACAGCCTATATCTTTTCCCGATGTCATTATGGATGCTTACAATAAGTTGCGCGCCGTAACGCCTTTTTCAGCAGGTCGAAATTATTTCGGCATTTAAAGGCCCGAAATGGTGTGATAATTTATAAGGCTGCGGCCGGAGAGTTGTATGATGGTGAGGCGGAAGCTTTGCGTTGTGATACGACGGTCATTGCAAAGCGAAACTACGTTTTCGTTACCGTAACTGATTATTTAAAAGATACTCCGCTCATTGATGCCGCATTTAAAGAATTGCTCAAACAGCCCGGTATTGATCCAATGGGTATTGCGTAGAATGGTATTTTAACCAAAGCGATGTAAAATGTATGGTACGGTTAATTAACTAATAAAATTGTATTATAATGGACTTTTATACAGTACATTACCTTTTTATTAAAAAATAAAAAGTTTTGTTTAAATTTGAATACCCTTCGTTACATCAACGCGCGGGCTGTTTTTGCCAATAACACTGAACACAATATAGTTAAATTAGCTTAAACATCGATTAATTTATTGTTTAAAATTTAATTATTCTGTATATTTATTTGATAATTATTTTACCCAGCTGATTTGACTGAGTATACGACATCGGTTTTTACTATGAAAAGGTTTTTGTATTGGCTTTTGGTCTTTCTTGGCCTGATATCTACTATTTCGCTTGGAATAGTTATTATCAGCTGGTGCTGTAATGTGCGCCTGTAACCTTTTTTGCGCAACAAATTATAAGAATTTCTTTACAATAACGGTCTGACGCAACAGATATGGTTTCGTTATGTTCCTCAAAATCACGGTGGTTTTAAAAAAACACGAACTTGTTTTAAAAAATATTTGCAGCAGTAGTTTAAAAACATACCTTTGCAGACCTTTTCGGGGTGTAGCGTAGCCCGGTATCGCGCCTGGTTTGGGACCAGGAGGTCGCAGGTTCGAATCCTGCCACCCCGACGAAGCTTTTGAAGCCCTGTCTGTTGAAAACAGACGGGGCTTTGTTGTTTCTGTAACATTGCAAATCCTGCAAAATTTTAAGATATTGCGGGCTATTTAGATCGGATTGAGCAAATAAATGGCTAAATCTTCTAAGCCAACAACTTATCACATAATTGGATCCGTATGCCCCTTAAGAAGTCCGTCATTTTAATAATAGCAACGCTGCTTACGCTATCTGCCTGTAAAAAAAGCTCCTCCGATGATCCAAGATATACCGGCGTGTATGTTTCGGGCTATATTCAATCGCAAAGTGGATCAAATATTGCCGTGTACTGGAAAAATGGCATATTAACAAGACTAACTGACAGTTCTTTAAATAGCTATGCTACTGCTATTACTGTACGCGGCAAGGATATTTATGTTGCCGGCTTAATAAGGTCGTACGGTGGAACTCCTAAAGCAGGGTACTGGAAAAATGGCTTTTTTACACCACTTGGAAATGCCGGGCTTCAGGGTTGGGTGAGTGCCATAGCTGTAAACAACAATAATGATGTATATGTGGCGGGCACTACTACAAATCAATTATACCAGGCTGTGCCCACATATTGGAAGAACGGCGTCCCTCATGTTCTTACAGATAGCTCCGGCGTGGCTACTGGTCGTCTGACAAGTTTAACATTAAACGGTAACGACATTTTCGTTGCCGGAACTGTAATATCAGGTAATTATGATTACCCGATATATTGGAAAAACGATCAGGCTGCGTATTTGACGGGTGAAGATTTTTTAAACGTTAACGGGATCATGATACTGAATACCGATATTTACGCAATTGGGACAAGTATTACTAATGGAGCAGTTTATTGGAAAGACGATTTTCAAACGGCGCTGAGCGGCAATAATTTTGCAAGCGACGCCAATGCCATAACTTCCTCCGGAAATGATGTGTATATTGTTGGAGCGGTTTACATTCGTTCGAGCAATACAAGAGAAGCAACTTATTGGAAAAACAATATTCCCGTAGATATTGGCAATATACAAAATGGTACAACTACAGGCATTGCGGTATCGGGAAACGATGTTTATTCATCGGGTTCCTATTTTCCGCCAGAAACATTTGATCCCACAGAAAATAACGAATACGATGGCAAAGCTTTATATTGGAAAAACAACAATCCGGTAAAACTTAGCAACAACGTTTCTATGGCTACCGGAATTTTTGTAGTAAAGCAATAATTTAAGGATTTGTGACCTATATGCTGCTGTAAGCTTATCAGATGCCAATATTGTTGATTATCCTTGTCTCCGTTGCCTTTTCAGTAACTGAAAATTGAAAAAGTATAATACATCTCCCTCAAGCCAACTTGTTTTGATAACTCTGAGGACCTTATTTTCCTACGCCATTGGTTATTTTGTATCCTTCGCCGGGCGATAATCTTTCCAAAGCCACTCCAGCGCTTCGGGAAGTGTTTGCTGCCGCACTCTATAATCAACGTGTTTGGCATTGGGGGCAAAAATAAACTGGTACGGGTAGTGTTTGCCAGCGAGTACTTTTGCCATATTTTCATTGGCTAACACCCAATCGTGCATGCCGTCGCGCATGGTATTTGGATTAAACAGGTCCTGGTCGCCCACCTCCATCCAGATGCGCAAGGGTTTTTTCCGGCTTTTTGGGATTATGTTTTCATGAAACCCCCAGGCGCCGTATGGGGTTTCGGGATTCCAGGGCCATTGCTGGTTTATAAACGTACCAGAATAGGTGAGTACACGGTGATACAATTCCGGATGGTACCACGCCATGATGAGGGCGCATGATCCCCCTGAACTGCCGCCCGTAGTAGCGCGACCATGAGGGTCTTTAGTTAACTTCACTCCGCACTTGCTTTCTACCAGCGGCAGCACTTCTGTTTCAACAAACTCCGCATATACTCCGCTCATCGTATCATATTCCAGGCCCCGTTCGCTGCCCTGGGCATCGCCGCTGCCATTCCCGATGGAGATGGCTATCATCGGCGGCACTTTGCCTTCGGCAATCAGGTTGTCTAATACCGTGAACAGCAAATTGTCCGGCCCATCTGCACCCACTATGAACGGCGCTATAGTACCGGCGACATATTGTTTTGGAACATACACAGCCACCTGGCGGGTGTAGGGGGCCGGATGACTTGTAGTTACGATTAAGCTGGCTGGATTTGCCGGATCTGGCGTTCCAAATGTTTTTGGTTCGCGGGCAATGCCGGGATAAATTTTGCTATCCTTCGAATCCATGGTTAAGTGGTATACGGTGCCCTGGGGTACGTTAGCCTGTACCGTAGATTCCGCCGCAGGATTATGTGTGGGGCCTATAATAAAATTTCCGTTAGCGCCGGGCGAAGGATTGGCGCCATCCGGTAATTCCGTTGCCGGCACATAACCAGGCGTATGCGGGTCGCGGGTTGGTACCTGGGCCATAACTGGGTTTACACTCCATATCGTGTAAAACAACACAACGAACGCTATGCTGCGGTTAATTATTTTAGTTAGCTTCATATATTTGAATTTACGGAAGATGATCGATCGTCCTGCGTTTTAAAATTAGGATTTATAATTGCGGCATCAAAATTTGGAAGGATAATTTGGTTTTTGACGGAATGCTCGTGACTTAAACACTAAAAGAAACTGGTCGATATCTAAAGCCATCGATTAGATCATCATTATGCAACGCAGGGTCACGGTGGTCTGCGACTTTAAGTTAACCTATAAAATTGGGGTTTCACCAGTCGTTCCTATGGAACATAAAAGCTTGTATTATTTTTTCTACCAGCCAGACGTCCCTAGGGGACGACGACTACAAAAAAAATGTTCTGTAAGGACACCTGGTTGGTAGAAATTATATAAAAATCCATTTTACGTTCCATAGGAACGTTTGGTGACTTACAGCAGATCAAAATTGAATTGCCCGCCGCACCAGCTTTGTGTGATTTTCATTGATGGTCGCCGTTTGTGAAATTATCAAGTAGAATTGTCGATTACTAATCCTTCCACCCAAAACAGGATCAGCGTGGCTAATCCTGCCACGCTGATCCTGTTTAAAAAATTTGAAAGTAGTGCTGCTTTACAACCCGGCGGAGGCTTCTTATTGCCACCCGCCGCCCAGCGAGCGGTAAAGGTCGGCAACTGCGCTGAGCTCGTCCCGTTTGATGGATGCCAGTTCCAACTCGCCCTGTAATACATTGCTTTGTGCGGTAATTACTTCCAGGTAATTGGCCATCCCGTTTTTAAACAACAGGTTGGCGTTTGAAGTAGCCTTTTGCAAAGTATTTACACGGCTGGCAGCTATAATTTGCTCTTCTTTCAGCTTTTGAATTTTAACCAGGTCGTCTGATACTTCGCCCACGGCATTTAATACCGACTGCCTGAATTGAAGTACCGTTTTTTCGCGGTTAACTTTAGCTACTTCATATTTGGTTTTCAGTTCTTTATGGTCTAGCAGGGGCTGTACTATGCTGCCGGCAACCACGCCAAATAACGATGCCGGGATATTAAACCAATTGCTTGCTTTAAACGAATTCACACCGCCTTCGGCAGTAATTCTTAAAGCCGGGTACATTTCGGCTTTGTTGAAACCAACGTTGGCGTTGGAGGCCATCAGCGCCAGTTCCTGCTCCTTTACATCGGGACGTAAGCTAACCAGGCCGGATGGTACGCCGGCCGAAATATCAGCCGGCAGCGACATTTGGTCGAGACTTGCATCGCGCGCTATTTTACCGGGTAATTCGCCGGTGAGTATGCGGAGTACATTCTCCTGTAGCGCGATATTCTGCTCAAATTGCGGAACCAGCTGCGCTGCTGCCTGTTCCTGCGCATCGGCTTGCTGAACGGCTAGCACGGTTACCTGCCCGGCATCGTATTGCAGCTTTATAATGCGCAGCGTGCTGTCATTCAGCTTCACATTCTTCTGGGCGATGTCCAGTTGCGCATCGAGCATCAACAGGTTATAATAACCTTGTGATACGCTTGAGACGATGTTGGTTTGGATGGCCCTTTTTGCCTCAACCGTTTGCAGGTAAGCCGCCAAAGCCGCTTTGCTTTGGTTGCGTATTTTGCCCCAGATGTCAGCCTCCCAGGAGACCGTTACATTGGCTGAGTAATCCTCGATATGTTTAGCACCGATACCATATTGTGTTAAACTTAAACCGGTTAAACTATTATCCGATGGCCGGGTAGTGCTGGCCGTTACATTCAGGTCGGCCTGGGGCACATTGTTCCATTTCACCTGGTTAAATAATAATTGCGATGCCTCGACACTTTTGAGGGCGATCTGCATATCGTAATTTTTTAGGATTGCGCTGTCTATCAGTTTTTGCAGTATAGGGTCGGTAAAGAAACTTTTCCACGCTATATTTGCTATGTTGGTGGTATCGCTTACGTTTACCGCATTCCTGAAATGATCGGGCAAAGCCGGCCTGGGTGTCTCTATGTTTTTGGAAACATTACAGGCGCTCAATATCACTACGATAAAAGCGAAACTGTTTATTAACTTTTTCATTTTTTTTGATTAAAATTTATCAGGCTGAATATTCTTCTTCCAGCAATTCAGCCTGGTTATTATGATTATTTTCGATGGAATGTCCATCAAGTAATACTGCTACAGGCACACCGGTTATTCTTTCCTGTAATGCCTGGAATATTACAAACAGCACCGGTATAATAAATAATCCCAGCAGCACGCCCGAAACCATCCCACCCGCAGCGCCGATGCTGATAGAGTGGTTACCCTGTGCCGACGGGCCCGTTGCAATACTCATTGGGAACAAGCCGAATACAAATGCCAGCGATGTCATCAGGATAGGACGCAGCCTTAAACGTGCGGCTTCAATAGCTGCCGCTACCAACGGCTGCCCGGCTTTTCGCC
This sequence comes from uncultured Mucilaginibacter sp., assembly GCA_964657275.1. Lineage (GTDB taxonomy): Bacteria > Bacteroidota > Bacteroidia > Sphingobacteriales > Sphingobacteriaceae > Mucilaginibacter. Next base: position 11,092 of record CAZZUU010000019.1, read on the forward strand.
GCTGCACGGCAAACTCTACGATCAGGATGGCGTTTTTGGCCAGTAGCCCGATAAGCATGATGAGCGCTACCTGTACGTATATGTTGTTTTCGATACCGGTTAAACCCAGCACTACGAATACACCTAATATACCTGTAGGGATGGATAGGATAACCGCTAATGGCAGGATATAACTTTCATATTGTGCCGAAAGCAGGAAGTAAACAAACACCAGACACAATAAAAATACAATAGTCGATTGGCCGCCGGATGAAATTTCCTCGCGCGTTTGGCCCGAGAATTCATAAGCAAAACCGGAGGGCAATTGATCTTTTGCAACTTCCTGTATGGCCTTGATGGCATCCCCCGAACTGTGGCCCGGTTTCGGAATGGCATTGATCTCGATGGAGTTGAACAGGTTATACCGCGATGCTGTTTCTGACCCATAAACCCGGGTTAATTTTACCAGGGTGTTGATGGGTACCATGTCGCCGGTTTTGTTCTTTACAAATACGCGGTCGATGGCGGAGGGGTCTGTGCGGTCGGCAATATCAGCCTGAACCACCACACGGTAATATTTACCGAAACGGTTAAAGTCGGATGCCTGTGCGCTGCCAAAATAAGCCTGCATGGTTTGGAGGATGTCCTTAACACTTACCCCCAATTGGTTGGCTTTATCATCATCAACCTCTAATTGCAGTTGGGGATAATCAGCTTTGAACGAGGTGAACGCATAAGCGATGGCCGGTTTCTTCATCAGCTGGCCGATAAAGTTGTTGGCTACGCCGCTAAACTTATCCAGTGTGCCGCCGGTCTTATCCTGCAGTACAACGTCCAATGCTTCCACATTACTAAAGCCCGGTACGGTTGGGAAACTGAAAACAAAGAAACTACCGCCGGTTACGCCCGCTAATTTTCCACGGATGATATCCTGGATCGCATTGATATCTTTCACCGCGCCCCTGTCCTTATTAGGTTTCAGGAGCACGAAAAATACTGCCGAAGACGGGCTGTTAGAATTGGTTAATAAATTAAACCCCGATATTGCCGTAACAAACCTTGCCGCTGGTAAGGCCCTAACTTCGGCCTCGGCTTGTTTCAATACTTTAGTAGTTCCATCTAAAGATGTCCCCGAAGGTGTTGAAACCGAGATGGCCACAAAACCCTGGTCCTCGGTGGGGATAAACCCTGATTTAGTAGTCCCTACCAAATAAACGGTAATGGCCAGTACTAAAGCAAGGCCACCCATGCTGATCCATTTATGGCTGATAAGGAACTTTAAGCCGCCAACGTACCTGTTGGTAATGGCGCTAAAGCTGCTATTAAAACCAGCGTAGAATTTTTCCTTAAAACTTTTTTTGGCAACTACTTGGCCGTCTTCCGTATGCTTATTCTTTAGAAATAAGGCCGCCAGAGCCGGGCTAAGTGTTAAAGCATTAACCGCCGAGATCATAATGGCTATGGCCATGGTAAAGGCAAACTGCCGGTAAAATATACCTGTAGACCCACTCATAAAACCAACCGGTAGAAATACCGCTGCCATTACTAAGGTGATGGATATTATGGCACCGGTGATTTCGTGCATAGCCTCTGTAGTAGCCTGTTTTGGAGGAAGGTGTTTATGCTCCATTTTGGCGTGTACCGCCTCTACAACCACGATGGCATCATCCACAACGATGCCGATGGCCAGCACCAGCGCAAACAGCGTTAACAGGTTAATGGAAAAGCCAAACAGGCTCATGAAAAAGAAAGTGCCTATAATAGCCACCGGCACCGCAATGGCCGGAATTAATGTCGACCTAAAGTCCTGCAGGAAAACAAATACGACGATGAACACCAGTATAAAGGCTTCCACTAAAGTGTGTTCCACCTGGTCGATAGATTCATCCAGCGCGGTTTTTGTGCGGTAAAAGTTGTTGTATTTGATGCCCGGAGGAAAGTCTTTTGAGGCTTTTTCCATCAGCTTGTCCACGGCTATTTGTATCTCGTTGGCATTTGACCCGGCCAATTGGATAACGCCTATCGCAATACCATCTTTCCCGTTTAAGTGGGTAACGCTGGTGTAGGAGTAAGCGCCCAGTTCAACACGGGCAACATCCTTCAGGTGCAGCACAGAGCCATCTGCGTTGGCGCGGATAGCGATGTTCTCGTACTCTTCAGGCTTGGTAAGCTTTCCTTTATATTTAATCACATATTCAAATGCTTCGGTGCTTCGTTCACCAAATTTGCCGGGTGCGGCTTCCAGGTTTTTATCCTGTATTGCTGCCATTACTTCGGCCGGGGTGATTTTATAAGCAGCCATTTGGTTTGGATTTAGCCAAACACGCATCGAATAATCCTTTACTCCACCAAAAATAGTTGCCGAACCCACGCCGGGTATACGCTTTAGCTCAGGGATGATATTAATTTGGGCATAGTTGGCCACAAAGGTCTGGTCGTATTTTTTTGGATCCTCGGTGTATATACCTACTGCGCCTATCAAGCTGTTTTGCTGTTTGGTAGTGGTTATGCCTTGCTGCACCACTTCGGCGGGCAGCTGGCTGGTAGCCTGGGCAACCCGGTTTTGTACATTCACGGCCGCCTGGTCGGGGTTGGTACCTTGTTTAAAGTAAACTGTGATGGCTAACGTACCATCATTACTGGCGGTCGAGCTCATGTAGCTCATATTTTCAACACCGTTAATCGATTCTTCTAACGACGGCGCTACCGAACGCAATACGGTTTCGGCATTTGCGCCGGGATAAACTGCTGCCACCAATACCGCCGGCGGGGCAATATCAGGGAATTGCTGCAAAGGCAGCCGGGTTAAACCGAGTACACCCAATATCACCAGTAATATGGAGATAACTGTGGCTAATACCGGCCGTTCTATAAATTTTTTAAACATGACTTTGTTTTTTTAGAGGAAAGAGGCAAGAATCAAGAGCCAGGATGAAATTTGATCATCGCCGTGGCTCCATTCGCTGTCTTGATTCCTGACTCCTGGTTCTTGATTCTATCTTAATTTTTTGCGATTGCGGTAAGGTTTTCGCTCACCTTTTTAGGCTGTATCACTGTACCTTCCTGCAAATGATCTATGCCGCTTAATACGATCTCGTCGCCGGCTTTGAGGCCGTCTTTTACCAGGTAGTTAGTGCCGCTTTTACCAATTATAGTGATGGGTTGTTTGCGCACTTTATTGCTATCGGCAAGCGCAAATACAAACACCTTGTCCTGCATTTCAATCGTTGCAGACTCCGGTACCATCAGGGTGTTTTTATGCAGCAGGCTCAGGCGTATTTTGCCTGTATTGCCTGAACGTAGCAAGCCTTGTGCATTAGGGAAGCTGGCCCTAAGTGTGATAGCGCCGGTGTTTTTATCAAACTGGCCGTCTATCATATCTATCTTCCCGCTGCTGCCGTACTGGCTGTCGTCGGCTAATAAAAGGGCCACTTGTGGCAATTGCTTCAGTTTATCCTGTAAAGTTTCGCCGGGATATTGTTCTTTAAAACTCACGAAATCCTTTTCGCCTAATGAGAAATAAACATGCACATTATGTACGTCAGATAACAGGGTAAGCGCATCTGCATCCGCGGGTGCAACCAAGCTGCCTTGTTTTTTAATTAACCGGCCTATGTATCCGCTCACCGGCGCTTTGATCAGGGTATAACCCAAGTTTATTTGTGCCGTTGATACGTTTGCTTTGGCCTGCTCGATATTGGCTTTTGCAACATCATAAGCGGCTTTCGCAGTTTTTAACTGGTAGTCTGACACTACATTGTTTGCAACCAGCGGGGTTAGTTTGTCAATTTCCAACTGTGCATTGGCTAAGGCAGCTTCTGTTGCATGCTGACTGGCTAACGCATTGTTTAAAGCTGCACGGTAGGGCTGATCGTTGATTTTAAATATCGGCTGACCGGCGTTTACAAAAGCGCCTTCGTCAACAAATACTTTATCGAGTGCGCCGCTTACCTGCGGACGGACTTCAACATTTACCGAGCCTTCGATAGAGGCGGGGTATTCCTGGTAAGTAGTTTCATTACCCGAAACGATGGCGGCTACCGGCAGTGCCGGCGGCGGCGGGGCTACAGTTGCCTGTGGTTTTGATGAACAACTGTATAATAGTAGCGCGATGAGCGCGAAATAGATACTTTTCATTTGTTTGATTTTGAATTACTGATATATTGAATTATAAATTGATGAATGTTAGGTACTTTAAAAGCTAGTGGCGGCCAAAGCAACATCGGTTGCACACAGGTGGTAGTTTAATGTCATTAAACTGTTTAACACTGTTAATTATATTCGTGTAGTGATGTGTGATTTTTTTCATGGTAATTGCTGTTTAGTTAGTTAATAAATTGAGTTCGATATTTATTTAACACTGTTAGATAAATTAACGATGTTATTGTATTTATAAAAAAATTTACGCTTTGAGCGATCCGATGATACCGCTTATCGCAGTTTTTAGCACTTCGTGGGTGATCTCGTCCGATGTTGCACGGCGGACCATGTTAATAGATATTAATCCGTGTATTACCGACCAAAAAGTATAGTATTTAACGCACACCTCGTCTTCAGTCGGTTTGTTGGGCGCCATTAGCTCTTCAATGATCTCGCTAACCATTATCGACGGAACCTCGGCTTCAGGCATTATCTCGCAAAGCTCGCAACAGTTCACATCAACGCCAAACATTACCTGGTACAGTTCCTTTTCGGCAAATGCAAAATTCCAGTAGGCCAGCCACATAGCTTCCAGCTGTTTTGCAGGCAGGCGGTGTTTTTCTTTGGCCGCCTTCATATCCCTGGCTAGTAACAAAAACCCCTTACGGGTAAGTTCCATTAGTATAGCGTCCTTGTTGGAGAAATACTCATATATAATAGGAGCCGTATATTCAATAGCATCCGCAATTTTACGCATGCTTAATGCAGGCCATCCTTCTTCCTTAACGATCTGAAGTGAAGCATCCAGGATATTCACCCTGGTTTCTTCTTTCAAACGTAGTATCCTGTCTTTACTTGCCATTCTGTAATTACGGTATTAAATAATCTAACACCGTTAAGCAAAAGTACAGTGATAAATGATAATTGTGTTCATCTGAGTGTCAGATTTTCGGGAAGATCAGCGGGAGGTGTCGGTAATTGAATAACACCAGCTTACGATAGAAAGTTTCGGTGTTAATTAGTTGCCATTTTTCCAGAATATAATTGTAAGTTTGATAGGAAATAAACCCGTTTCAAAGAATTTTTTTAGATTCTAATACCGCTCTTTAAAATACGACCATGCTGACTGCTGAACCTAGCCGTATCATTGCAATAGGTGCTTCTGCCGGAGGTATGGAAGAGATCAACCATTTTTTTGACCATACCCCGTTAGATGGCGTTGCTTATGTGATCGTGCAGCATCTGTCGTCCGATTTCAAGAGCAGGATGATTGAATTACTGGCAACGCACAGCAAGCTTGCAATTGAGGAAGCAAAAAATGGCATGCAAGTAAAAAGCAACCAGGTATATCTTATCCCCAATGACCAGTTTATGACTATCCGGAATGGCAGGTTATCCTTAACAGATAAAGGAAACTTCCCGGGCCCGCATTTAACGATAGATGCTTTCTTTAATTCATTAGCGGAGGATTGCGGCACCAAAGCCATCGGGGTAATACTTTCCGGTTTGGGCCGCGACGGTACAGAAGGCGTAAAGACCATAAAAAAGGCAGGCGGTATGATAATTGCCCGTAACCCGGAAACATCAGCCTTTGGCAGTATGCCCTCTAACGCGATTGCAACCGGTATGGTAGATTTGATACTGGAGCCTGAATCAATGCCCGCCGCGATAGAGGAATATCTTCGGCACGAAGAAGAGTTATTTGCGGAGAACTTGGAAGATGAAAAGGTGATCACAGCCATTATCAGCCTCATTAAGGAAAAATCGCCGCTTGATTTTTCTGATTATAAACTGACTACGATCCTGCGCCGCACCAAAAGACGGGCGGCCTATCATAATTTAACCTCGCTCGAAAAATACCTGGAATTTCTAAAAACATCGCCCGACGAAGCAGAAGCGTTGGGTAAAGATTTCCTGATTAGCGTGACTTCTTTTTTTAGGGATGCCCAGGCATTTGTTTTTATTCAAAACGAAATTTTGCCCAACTTGCTGGAGAAACTAAAACCGGGAGAAGAGTTGAAAATGTGGGTTACCGGCTGTGCTACCGGTGAAGAGGTTTACTCTATGGCCATCATGATCGCCGAACAACTAACCGGTAAATACGCGGGTATAGTTGTTAAACTTTTCGCAACCGATATTGACAGCCAGGCCCTGCTTTATGCTGGTAAAGGTGTTTACAATGCCGGGATAGAAAAAAATGTATCAGCAGAACGGCTTGAAAAGTACTTTATAAAAGAGGGTGATGCGTACAGGATTATTCCGGCCGTTAGAAAAATGGTGATTTTTGCCCAGCACGACCTGGTGAAGAACCCGCCTTATTGTAATATGGATATGATCAGCTGCCGTAACCTGCTGATCTATATGACGCCGGTACTTCAAAAGAAAATATTTACCATGCTGCTATTCGGGCTGAAAGCTAACGGCTATTTATTTTTAGGCTCCAGCGAAAACCCGATGCCTATCATTAAAGACCTTGAAGTTGTCCAAAAAAAATGGAAGATATATAGAAACCTGAAAGCAAAGCGTGGTGTTAGTTTCGATGCCTTTTCCTTACCCGAACTATTAGATATTAAACGTACACCCGCTAATTATCAGCGGGAAGAAGCTATATATCATAGCAGTAATGAATTATCTGAATCATTACAAGGTATCCTCGCAAAGGATATGGGTTACCTGGCTGTTTGTATCGATGAGCACAACCACGTCATTAAATCCTACGGTGATACCAGTAAATACTTATTGCAGCAAAACTTCAATTCAAACCTGGTAGAATTGTTGCCCAAGCCTTTGGCCGTAGCTTTCAACGCGCTGAGCACGGAAGCTTTAAAAACCAACATCAAAGCGGGCGTTAGCGGGATAAAGGTTAAATACAGAGATAAAATCCTAAAAGTAAGCCTGTCGGTTATTCCGCTTCCCCCAAAAAAGAACGATCAGCGGTTATTAATGGTCACTTTTTCGGAAGATAAGATGCTTACAGCTGGTGTAAAGGACGCTGCCATATTCGACGAAAAAATTTACCAGTCGAAATACACCGCTAACCTCGAAGACGAATTAAAAGAATTGAAGATCAAACTCCATTCTGCTTATGAAAGGCTGGATGCTTCAAACGAAAATATGCAGTCGTTCAACGAAGAGCTGATCTCCGCCAATGAGGAAATGCAAAGTACCAACGAGGAGATGGAGTCCGTTAATGAGGAACTGCATACCATCAATTCAGACTATCAGCTAAAAAATAAGGAGTTGCTGGAAGCCAATGATGATTTGAATAACTATTTCAGGAGTAATATTAACGGGCAACTATTCATCAATAATGAGTTACAGCTCATGAAGTTTTCACCGGGCACGGTAAAGCAGATCAACCTGTTGGAAACGGATATCGGTAGGCCCCTCAGTAATATTTCTACCAATATTAAATTTGAAACCATTATTGATGATATCAAAAAAGTGTTGGCTAACGGCGGTGTGATCACCAAAGAAATAGAAACCAATAATGGCCGCTGGTACCAGATCAACACCATGCCTTACGTGCAGCAATCTGATAATAAAACGAATGGCGCCATTGTTACCTTTAATGACATCAGTGAATTAAAAATTATCCAGCAGGAACTGAACGTCAGTAATATGATACTGGGCATGGCAATAGATTCAACCGAGATGGGCACCTGGACCATCGACGTTCAAACGCTCGCCTTTACCCCTTCAAACCGACTTAAAGTTATGTTTGGATTCCATCCGGATGAGGAAATGTCCTTTGATGCAGCTATTACACAAATAATGCCCGAATACCGGGGCATTGTAACGAATGCAGTGAAGGCGGCCATGGATGGCGTTGAAAAATGTGACGTAGAATATCCGCTGCATGGTTTACACGACGGAAAGCTGCGCTGGGTAAGGGGCATAGGCAACCTGGCGTATGATAAAGATGGCAAGCCAAGGTATTTTACAGGGCTGCTTTTGGACATTACTATACATAAGCAAGACGAAATCCGAAAAAATGAATTTATAGCGATGGTGAGCCATGAATTGAGGACACCGATCACCTGCATGCAGGGGTATCTGCAACTTTTAATGTTAAGGGCGAAAAAATCAGAGGATAGCTATTCATTGACAACATTGGATAAAACGCATACCCAGGTCAAAAAAATGTCAGCCTTAATTAATGGGTTTTTGAATGCCTCCAGTTTCGAAGCCGGAAAGATTTATTTGAACGAGGAGGTTTTTACAATGGATATCCTGATCAATGAAATTATTGAAGAAGTGATGCTTACAACGGACAGCCACCATATTGGGTTAAAGCCCGGCTTGTCGACAAATATTAAAGCAGACAGGGACAAAATCGGGCAGGTGATCAACAATTTTTTAAGCAACGCAGTTAAATATTCACCTAAAGGAGGGAATATTGAACTCGACTGCAGGGAAGCCGAGGGAATGTTACAGGTGAGTATTAAGGATGAGGGAATTGGTATTGAACCACAAGACCAGGAAAAGCTCTTTGACCGTTACTATCGCATAGAAAGTGAAGATACCTCTAAAATAGCCGGTTTTGGGCTGGGCCTTTACCTGTCCGCCGAAATCATCCATCGTCATGATGGTAAAGTGTGGGTAGAAAGCGAAATTGGTAAAGGCTCCACTTTTTACTTCAGCTTGCCTTTGCAATCCTGATCATCATCAAATAATTTTTACAGATTAATTGCCGTATGTTTTCGGAAAAATATTGCTTTAAATTTATATTTGGAAACCGTTAAAACACCGAAGATATATCGTAGCATGAAATCTGTATTTGACCAAACCACGAGGGATGAATTAATCAGCCGCATTAATTCGCTCGACGATAACAGCACCGCCAAATGGGGTAAAATGAATGTTGCGCAGATGGCCGCACATTGCGCGCAATGGGATGAAATGGCCATGGGTAAAACGATCTATAAACAATCATTTATCGGCAAGCTATTTGGTAAAATGGCCTTGAAGGATATGATGAAGGATGAGCCCATGAAAAAAAATCTGCCCACCGTCCCGTCTTTTAAAGTGACGGGAAATTTCGATCTCGAAGAAGAAAAAAGGAAATGGGTAAAGCTGATTGATGAGTATAAGAGTTTTTCGAACGATGGTTTTATACATCCTTTTTTCGGGGCTATGACGAAAGAAAATACCGGTTACATGGCCTACAAACATGCCGATCATCACCTGCAGCAATTTAACAGCTAAGTTATTGTAAACAAACATATGATTCCACTACAGGCCTATTTTGAGAATATTAAGAAAAAGACCGGCAAAATCCCTGAAGATTTCAGAGGGATAGCAATCACAAAGGGCTATTTTGAAAATGGAGTTTTAAGGCCAACTGTAAAAGCCGGTGAAGTAATTGCATGGCTAAAACAGGATTTTGACCTGGGCCACGGTCATTCGCTGGCGATCTATCATACTTTTAAAGAAGGGGGTCAATAAACTCGTCGTAGCTAAACTACAGCCTTAGGGCAAAGTTTCCAGGTACTGCATCACTACCGGCGCTGTTAAAGCGAGGCTAACATTGGCACCCTCACGCTGCACCCCGCCAACCATCACCCCTGCAAATTTATAAACCGTTTTGTTGCCGTCAAAAAACTTACCGAAAACAGGCGATCCTGAGCGACCGGGTTCTGTAGCAACTGGGATCATAAAGTAATATCTTTTAATCGCCATTGTTAGTAATTGATAATACCGCTCCATTTTTTTATTCCCGGTGCTGTCGGGCCCCGAATCGCCAATGCCTGTACCAAACAGGCCTGCCTTTGTAACAGGCACGTACGGGCCCTTAAATAATGATTCCCGCTGCCGGGTTGTCGACTGATCTGTCGCCGGGTATCCGTATGAAAATATTGTTTCGGGAATTTTATGCGTATAACCTGCATCTATTGCCTCGTTAATATAATTCAAATGCGCTTGCGGCGGTTCGTTTATCTCAACGGCGTAAATGTCGGGTTTACTGTAAAATTTGGTAAGATCGGCGGGGATGTGTACAGGTATTTTAAAATGCTCGTTTTTATAGACTTCGTGCGTTGAGTACACCACGATTATGGTGTCGTCCACGGCATCCTGTGTACCTTCCGCCGTGTTTACGCCCGACAATATGTGGTAATTGCTGACCATGTAATTTTTGGCCCCCTTTCTATAAAAAAAGCACGACCCCTCGTGCCGAAGGCCCTTGTATATAAAGTAACACAAATAGGTGTACTTTTTTAATATGGCGGTAGAATCCTGTGCAAAACAAGGTTTTAATAATACAAAGAAGCTGATTAAAAGAAAATACTTTTTCATTTTACTAATACTATTTACTTCCGCATCACAAATTAAAAAATAAACGGCATAAAAAATCCCTCCAACGTTTTGGAAGGCTTTTGGTTGACGCAGCATATCAACCCGGTAATTCGTAATTCCGGGAGATATGTTAAGTAATTACTTATTATTCGGCGGTTGTTGGGTCAATAATAGTCATCACCTCGCTTACGCTGTTTGCCGGGAACCCGCCTTGTTTGGCATGTTCGCGAACCATATCTTCATTAGGTGCTATATAAACGCAGTATATTTTGTCGCCGGTTACGTAGCTGTTAACCCACTGAATCTGCGGACCCATATTGCTCAAAACACCGCACGATGTTTGCGAAATTGCTTTCAGGGTTTCTGCGGAAAACTCTCCTGCTCCGGGGATTTCCCTTTCAATTACATATTTAGGCATATTTTTAATTTAAAATAACAAAATGAATACTGAAATAATCTGATCATTAGCTTTTTAGCTATTTTAAAGTTAACCCTTCTTTCTTGTATTGCAACTAAATTGCGAATTATTTTTATTGGCTATTTTTGGTTACAAAACTTTGCTTTAAAATAATTAAATACCTTGCAAACCTGCAGATGAAAAGTTATTAACCAACCGTCGGCCAATTAAAAACATGAAAAAATACCTCCTCATTTTATTCGTATTTATTGCACAAGTTAGCTTTTGCCAGCCCAGGGCGGAACGCTGGTCTGAACAAAAAGTATGGGCGTGGTATAATCAGCAGCCCT
>CAZZUU010000020.1:0-22116 GCA_964657275.1 uncultured Mucilaginibacter sp.
ACTTCATCTGGTTCAAAAAGATAAGTTCTTTTCACAATTACCGGCACGTCAAGCCCCAATTCTTCCATCTTAAAAAAGAAGGAACGTTGATCGGCCATGCCGTGTAAGGCATTTGTTTCCAGTACAAATACTAAAGATTGATCTAAAGGTAACAAGCCGAACTCATCCGAATCAATATCTTCGGTTTTAATAAGCACCAGGTTCAAATTAGATGAGCGGTCAATCTCTCCGCTATATTCTTCTAACCTAAACAGCGGGTGGCAATTGGTTTTATCAGTCAGTTTTTGCCAGGTAGTATAATTGTAGATCTGTTTTAAATTACCCGGAAGCGTGAATGAAGGCAATTGATCCGCCAGGTAAATAAAATCAACCGACTGCTCGGCCATGTTATATTTATCCAGTAATGGTGAATACAAATAACCGGCATCATTTAATACGGATGGGTCTTTAAGATTTTTTTGAGAAAGATCAACTACTACCCGAGGCACCATATGGCCACCAATAAATGCATTTGCCTCGTAAGTGTGGCGGCGTTTGTATTCGTATGGTGAGTGGTGAGTGGTGAGTGGCGAGCTTTTTTGTCCATGGTCCATGATCCATGGTCTTTTTCGGACTCTCTAACGACATATCTTTTAACCAATGCAATTGCGACAGGTGCTTCGGCTTCAGGTTCTTCTGTGAGGGAAACTCGAACGGTATCACCCAGGCCATCTTCCAGTAAGGTGCCGATACCAACGGCCGATTTAATGCGCCCATCCTCGCCGTCGCCGGCTTCTGTTACGCCGAGGTGAAGCGGGTAGTTCATGCCTTCGGCCACCATAGTTTCAACCAGTAACCGGTACGCCTGAACCATCACCTGCGGGTTGCTTGATTTCATGGAGATCACCAGATTATAATAATTTAGTGTTTCACACATCCGCATAAACTCCATGGCCGATTCAACCATGCCCTGCGGCGTATCGCCATAACGGCTCATTATCCGGTCAGATAACGAACCATGATTGGTGCCGATACGCATAGCCGTGCCGTACTCTTTGCAGATATTTACTAATGGTGCAAACTTTTTATAAATACGTTCCAGTTCGCCCTGGTATTCAGCATCAGTATATTCCAACCGGTCAAATTTCTTTTTGTCGGCATAGTTGCCGGGATTTACACGCACTTTTTCTACAATACGGGCGGCAACTTCGGCAGCATTAGGGGTAAAATGGATGTCAGCCACCAAAGGCACCGTATATCCGCGCTGGCGCAATTGTTTTTTTATCTCGGCCAGGTTTTGTGCTTCCTTAATACTGGGCGCAGTGATACGCACATACTCGCAACCCGCGTCAACCATCCTGATGGATTGCTCAACAGTACCACTGGTATCCATGGTATCAGTAGTGGTCATGCTTTGAATACGGATAGGATTATTGCCACCCATCGGCACATCGCCAATAGCAACCTCGCGGGTTACAAAACGCGAATATTCGGTTAACGAGTTGCAATAACGCCCTTTGAGCAATTTGATAGCATCGGTATTCATTGATGCAAAAATACGAATTTGTTAGAAGGTTGTAATGTTAGAAAGTTGAAAGGTTTTTAAGGCGCCGCCTCACATTTCGCAGATTTCTTGTTTAGTTGAATTATATCTACTTTAGTAACTCAAACCAATCACAATGAGAAAAATCTTGCTTCTGTTTTTGATAATTAATACGCTTGTTTCCTGCAAAAGCAAAACTGTCCCTTCTGTAAAAGATTCGGCTAAAAAAAACTCGCTAGTGAATGAATCTGAAACCCTTATAAAAAAATTTAATCCAATATTAAAAGGTATTTGGGTGAAAAGTAGCTATATAGCTGATGTGATAAAGACAAAATCGCCGTATCAGTCGAGAAATGAATTAAGTGGCGTTGCATGTATGAGCATCGTATTATCAAAAAATGATCACGATAGTACGCTTATCGGCTATAGTCTGAATAATCATGAAGGCAGTGAATTTACCCTTTATTTTAAGCCAGGTAGAAAATCAACATCATTGAAAACGAACCTGCCGGATTATGATAATAAGGCAAATTTTTATGAAATAGGATGTAACATAAAAGGAAGTGATACCGCTTTATTGCTTTATCACTATACTAAAGATAATCAGATTATTGAAAGTACAAAATACACTAAAGTCGCAAACGCTGCGACTGATACCGCTGATGCTGCATGGGGAATAGAATATATCATAAATAAAAAACTCATGATAGGTAATTATACGATGACCGATTCGACAGGTAGCCATGTGAAAATTAAATTTAACAAAGAAGGGTATGTATCGGGCTTTTTGGACTGCAAAAAATATTATATAAATACTGATTTTGAAGCGGGGCCAGAGAACAACGTTGATGAAATTTCTTTCGATATTATGACGAAGATGCAAAAAGACTATGCTTATAAATTAGATAGCGACACACTAAATCTTTATGAAACAAAACACAACGCCGATTCAACATTATTGCTTTTTGGCAAACTAAAGTATAAATTAGTAAGGCAAAAATAAGACAACAACTAAATTGATTTATAATCCTTCTGTCTTTCCTCCAACAACTCATCAATAATATGGTCTACCGCTAAAAGCTTGTGAGCGAGGTCTGCGACTATATATTCAAAATCATTGATATCAATTTTTACCCAGCCTTCCATAAGCGTTAACGGGCCAAAATCAACGCTGACATTGGGCCATTGCTTTTCAAAGGGTTTAAATTTTGACCGGAAAGCTCCCGCAAATTCCCTGCTTTTAATGGTGTAATTTTTCATCTCACGCAACTTTAAGGCGTGGATATTGTAATATAACCTATTGTGGTCGATCAATTGATCATTTACCCAAATAGAAAAGAAAATTCCTTTTTCAAATGGTTTTTCTTTAATCCACGTTTTTTTCTGGATTTTTAATACTGCAGAATTTACCCATATCCCAACTTTTATATCCAGTTGCTTTTGGTTGAAAAGCTTATGGTTAAGTTGGTCAACACTTTTTTGAAATTTATCTAAATAATATAATGTGTCCATTTGTGTTTAAATAAAGGGGTCGTGCATTATTGTACATTGATTTTAACGAATTTAAACATTCCGGCTTTTAATTAACTAAATACCGATGGTAAAACTACTTTATGCAAATAATTTTTACTTTCGTGTCACCATTACAGTTATACCTTAAATTAACTCATCATGATATTTTATAACGCTTTTTTGAAAAAGCCGGTACGGTTATTTTGCCTGGCAGCAATTGGATTGTTTTTTGCTTTATCAGGATTTGCTCAAGGCCGGTCGGTTGCTGATTTTGATAAAGGATGGCATTTCCATTTAGGGGATATCGGCAACGGCGAAAAAGCCAGTTTAAAAGATGCGGACTGGAGGGTGTTAAACCTTCCGCATGACTGGAGTATTGAGGGTGCATTTAGTAAAGATAATCCCGCAAGCCCCGAAGGCGGCGCTTTGCCGGGCGGCATAGGATGGTACCGCAAAACATTTAGCGTTCCGGCGGCTTCAAAAAATAAACTGGTTTATATTGATTTTGACGGCGTTTACCAAAAAAGTGATGTGTGGATAAACGGCCATCACCTGGGTTTCAGGCCAAATGGCTACATATCGTTCAGGTATGAATTAACGCCCTACTTAAATTTTGGAGGCAAAAACACCATCGCCGTAAAGGTAGATAACTCTGTTCAGCCTAATTCGCGCTGGTATTCGGGTTCGGGGATTTACAGAAATGTATGGCTGGTGACTACAAACAAAATTGCTATCAGCCACTGGGGCACCTATATTACTACCCCAAAGGTAGATAATGCTTCCGCTAAGGTGCATATACAAACCAGCGTAAAAACTTCTGGGGCGGCTCTACAGTTAAAAACTTCAATTTATAATCAAAAAGGTGTACTGGTAAAAGTAATTGCGTCGCCAGTTAAAACTGGCAGCGACAGTACAGTTGTAAACCAGGATATTCAAATATTAAAGCCGGAATTATGGTCGGTTAATCGCCCATATCTATATAAAGCAAAAAGCGAAATTTTGCAAGGCAAAACAGTTGTAGATACTTATAGTACTTCATTTGGTGTTCGCTATTTCAATTTTGATGCAGATAAAGGATTCTCATTAAATGGCAAACGCATGAAAATATTAGGCGTTTGCGATCACCACGATTTAGGAAGTTTAGGATCGGCGATCAACACCCGTGCGCTGGAGCGTCAACTTCAAATATTAAGGGGTATGGGTGTTAACGGCATCCGTACATCACACAATCCGCCTGCTCCGGAACTGCTTGATCTTTGCGACAAAATGGGTTTCATAGTAATGGATGAGGCCTTTGATTGCTGGGAATGGAGAAAAGCAAAATATGACTATCACTTATTTTTTAAAGAATGGCACAAACGTGACCTTGCCGATCAAATTCAACGTGACCGTAATCACCCAAGTGTTATCATATGGAGTATTGGCAACGAAATTCCACAACAGGGCGATACCAGCGCGCTTCGGCTGGCACCTGAGTTGGCAGGTATAGTTCACAGCCTGGACAGAACACGACCGATCACAACAGCCAATGATCGCCCGGATACCACTAATAAGATTATCAAGTCGGGCGCTATAGACCTTATCGGCTACAACTATCACGAATTTGACTATGCTACATTCCATGACCGCTATCCGGGCAAAAAATTCATTGCTACAGAAACAACCTCTGGCCTGGAAACCCGAGGCCACTATGATATGCCGTCTGATAGTATAAGAAGATGGCCCGAAGCACGTAAGTCTGGAACAAAGCAAAAAATGAATGCTGATTTTACGGTATCGGCCTATGATAACGTATCGCCGCCATGGGGCTCAACACATGAGGAAACCTGGAAGGTGATAAAAAAATACGATTTCCTTTCGGGAATGTTTATCTGGACTGGCTTTGATTATTTGGGCGAACCTACTCCATACTCATGGCCGGCACGCAGCTCGTACTTCGGTATTGTTGACCTTGCTGGATTTCCGAAAGATGTTTATTATTTATATCAAAGCGAGTGGACCAACAAAACCGTGTTACATATTTTCCCGCATTGGAATTGGGAAGCGGGCAAAACGGTGGATGTTTGGGCGTTTTATAACCATGCAGATGAGGTTGAACTGTACCTTAACGGGAAATCTTTAGGCATTAAAAAGAAAAACGGTGAAGACCTGCATGTAATGTGGCGCGTAAAATATGCGCCGGGTACGCTAAAGGCTGTTTCGCGGAAAAATGGCAAGGTAGTATTAACCAAAGAAATTCATACTGCGGGGGCAGCGGCGAAGATTGAGGTTATCGCCGATAGGAAAACAATTAAAGCAGACGGGAAAGATTTATCATTTATTACGGTGAAAATTTTAGATAAGAATGGAAACGTAGTACCTGATGCTGACAACCTGGTTGAATTTAAAGTTAATGGGCAGGCTTTTATTGCGGGCGTTGATAACGGATGCGAAACTGACCATGATTCATTTAAAGCCAGTTATCGCAAAGCTTTTAATGGACTGGCGTTGGCTATTTTGCAGGCGAAGGAAAAGGCAGGAAGTATTACTTTCACTGCTTCATCACAAGGGCTAAAAGGGGCGACCGTAGTTTTGACTACGAAATAACTTTCTTAAAAGCCAGAGGCAATTTGTTTGATTAGTATTATTTGACCGGTTTGGGGCTTCATAAGCCTGATTACGGTTGATTTACTTTTTTTGAAAATCAGATCGCCTTTTTGGAGATTGGTTTTAAGATCCCAGTCATTTTCTGACAGGTAATATCGTGATCCTTTGACTATTATAACAGGGTTATTTTTTATATCATAAAATACACTATCAATTCTTCCATTAAATTGGTAATTGGTAGCATCCATTCGCCTTTTAATTCTTAAACCCGAAAAGAAGCATATCATTAATAAACTAAGGCTAAAAAAATTTTTCAAATTACTTGTCATAGCCAAACAATTAAATTTTTAATACACGAAAATTTTAATTACTAAGTTATTAGCTAGCAGAAATATTAAGGCACGGGATACTGCCCCTCCCCGAGCTGTATTCCCGCGCCATCTTGCGTTTCTAGATAAGGTTTAGTTTTTCAAACGCTGAAAGAATTATACAATATTAAAGTATTATTTTAATATAAATCACCGTGTTTTCCCCCTATTCTATACCGTGTTTTCACGGTATTTTTAATATTTAATATTAACATAATCAAGAACCTTAAACTGTGTCGTAATATTTTTAAATTTAGATCTTTACCATATTCGGAAATACTGAGCATTAGATGTTGATAATATTTGCATTAGTAAAACCGATGAGCCATAACTGATTATCGCTTCAGAGAGTGAGTCTTGCGGAATTTTATTTGATAAACTTCCTCGTGGTGGTTGTTAACAATAATTAGAAAAGATATGAAAATATCGATGTTTTTAATATTTCTTTTTTATTCAATAAATGCCATAGCTTTTAGCGGCAAAGAGATAGATTCTATATACTATCTACTTGACACCGCCAAAACTCCTCAATGATCGGATGTGGAATATTCAGGAAGAGGTCTCACCACTTAAACTTTATGTGATTAATTGCGACTGCATCCGGTATGATTATCAACCGTCATTCTTATATGACATGTCGACAAAAAGTGAGATAATAGATAAGAGAAAATTAAGAACAATTAAATTAGTCAGTCTTTCAGCGTTAATTGAAAAAGCCAAACAATTTTTAACCGAGAAAGCACAAGAAGGGAATCATTCTTTTTTTCTAATTGAACCGGCCGGAAAAAAATACGTGGTACATAAAGTACGCTTAGTTCCGTACAAAACAGGGAAAAGTGTGGATTTTGAAAATATTTCACCAGTTGATTCTACAAATCGAAAAAAACAATAAAAAGTTTGTTAACCCGTTTCGCTAAATTTTTGGCGATAGTTATTAACTGGAATTTCAACTATCAATACTCCAGGAACTTGCTGAGTTTCAAATTTACTTTGGCACCTTCTTTATATTTGCCAAATTGGTCGTTAAGGGCGCGTAAGGTAATGCCTTTACGCTCCAATAAAAGGTCTTCGTAACAACCTTTAAACAGAACCTGTTTGATTTTCCAATTATTGCCCGTCCATGTACGGGCGGTTTGGATCCATTCGGGATAGATTACAATATTTTCGGCCCTGGTTTTTAAACCGCAGATTTTTGCTTCAACCCGGTTTAAAACATTGCAATTGGTAAGTAAACGGGCAGTGTAAAGATTCTTTGGGCGTCGGTACACACCTTTTGGAGGGCCTGATTCCAGGATTTCCCCTTCCCGCAATACCACCAGCTCATCTGCCATAGAAAGTACTTCCTCCGGGTCATGAGACACAATGATAACCGTGAGCCCCGAATCTTTAACAATTTGCCTGATATCGTGCTGAAGGCCCTCACGAAACGAAGTGTCAACCTGGTTAAAGGGTTCATCCAACAAAAGTATTTGTGGGCTGGTTATCAACGCCCTGGCAATGGCAACCCGCTGTTTTTCGCCACCGCTCAGATCGGTAACACGCTTATCGGCCAGCGCAAATAATTTAAGCTGCCTTAAAACGGTTTCAATCTTTTCTTCTTCGGCTTTTAGATTGGTATGCGGCAGCATTGATGCTAAATTATCCCATACATTGGCAAACAAATTCAAATCGTCTGTCTGTTGGGTAACCATTTTCATGGCATCATGCCCTGGTATCAGTTTTTCTGCCGGACCAAGTACGGGTTCTCCGTTAAAACGAACCTCGCCGCCATCAGGCGATAAAAGGCCATAAAGTATTTTTAACAAGGTGCTTTTACCGCTTCCGCTTTCACCAATTATTGCTGTTATGTAGCCTTGTACAATATCAAGGCTCATGTTCCGTATTCCTGATTGCTGTAGTCCCGGGTATGTTTTATTAATCGAAGTGGCTTGTAAAAAAGGTGTAGTTCCCATTAAGGGTAAAGATACGTAAACCTGCTATTTTTGAAATACAAACTTTATTGCCAAGGTTAAATTTTTAGTTGTTAATTAAGTTAAAAGCCTAGCATCAAACCGAAAGAAAAGTTTTTTAATCCCTTTTGAGCGGGGCTATTCTCAAACATGTCGTTAACATAATATTTTGCAAAAATTCCGAAGTCGCCATAACCTATGCGGGCAAATCCGCCGTACCTGAAAGTGGTAAAATGGTAGGTATCATCAATTTTCTGTTTACCATTCTCTGCGCTTATCTGTTTAACCCGCCCGTTAAGTAAAAAGCCTCCTTCGGGCCCTACAACGAAATGAAATCTTCTGCCGCTTGCGTCTTCTTTGCTCCTAAAATCAAACGACAACGGGATGCGTAAATAGCTTGATGAGAAGCGGTTTTTGCTATACACAATATTATCCTGCCGGTAAGTTAACACCGGCTGATTAGGTAAAATAGTAATGTTATCCCGCAAGCGAATAAGTGTCCAATCAAAGCCACCCGACAAGTAAATTTTGAACGATTTGTTCAGTTTCACGCCAAACTGCAGCACATCAAAACCTACGTTGCTGGTTTTCCATGACCGGTAACGTAAAAACTGGTTTTGGGGCGACAACGTAAAACTGCCGTTATCAATCAGGGTAGCCAAACCAAGATCGAACCTTGCGAATGTTACGCCTATGAAAAATCCCCCGTTTTTAGTGTGGGGCGGCGATATATTTATTGTGCCGGTAGAATCAGTTACAGTTTTAGCAGAGTCCGTTTTAACTGTTTGTGCAAAAACGCTTATGGTAGCCGCACATATTGCGGCGGTAAGAATTAATCGTTTCATATGAGTTGTTTATAGTTATTTTTCTTTTTTTATTTTAATGATACCCAGGTTAACACCGGTAATTGTCGATTCATCATCGTCTGTATCGCTGAACTCAATTATTTTATCGGGGCGCTTATCAACTTTAGCTATTACCACGTTTAAAAAATCGCCAAGGCTTCTGATTTTATGTTTTTGTTTGATTGGTGCAGTTTCCTGGCTGATTATCGGTACTCTGGTGGTAGCCAAAACCGGTTTAGTAATCACTGCCGCCGGCTCGTCTACAAGTTGTTTTGCAATCAACGGCGTACTTTCATCAGGCACAACGGGCTTAATTATATCCTGTTGTTTCGATTGAGCGGAAGCTAATTCCTGTTGATCGTCAGCTTTAACAGGTTGTTCAGTTTCAATTTTGGGTTGTACACCAAAAGGTTGGATTGTAGTTGCCTTAGTAGGATGAAGTTTCATTCGCCGGTTAATAATCGCCGCCGTTTCATCTGTCTTGTTTTTCATAATCGGCCCGGGGACGATCGCTTTAGGCCCAACACTTGTAGACCCTGTATTTATAGGTTTGAAAGTTTTGGCAAACGTATTTTTAGCTTGATTCTTTCCGGTTGTTTTACCTCCGTGCGGCATAAATAATATGCTGGCCGTAATTAATATCAATACGCTGGCCGCAATTCCCAGCAATGGCAACAGATATTTTTTGCGGGCACTATTTACCAAGCCGCTTTCGATGCCTGTCCAAACACCTGCTGAAGGTTCTGCTTCCAAATCATCCAGTTTCGACCGGAATAATTCATCAAATTCCTTATCCTGCATTTCCATATCGTTTTCTTTCCATTTTTAAAACCTGTTCCTTTAACACCGCTCTTGCCCTTGATAATTGCGACTTTGAAGCGCCTTCGGTGATCCCGGTTATAGCTGCAATTTCTTTATGTGAATATCCCTCAATCGCATAAAGGTTA
The DNA here is from genome assembly GCA_964657275.1 of uncultured Mucilaginibacter sp. GTDB lineage: Bacteria > Bacteroidota > Bacteroidia > Sphingobacteriales > Sphingobacteriaceae > Mucilaginibacter. The sequence continues at coordinate 9,730 of CAZZUU010000020.1, forward strand.
AACACAATCCGGTATCCCGGCGCCAGTTGCTGTATCAATAGCAGCAAATCCTTCGCGGCAAGGTTGGCTATTGCCAGTGAATTAACAGATGAAGTATTTTCCGCATCGTCCAGTTCCACCACCTGCATCATTTTATGATGTTTCCGGTAATATTCTATCGAACTATGTATCATAATGCGCCGCACCCACCCTTCAAATGACCCTTCATTACGATAATCCTCGATTTTCTGAAAAACTTTGATAAAGCCATTCTGCAGCATATCCTCCGCTTCCATCTTATCAGTTGCATACCGCAGGCAAACCCCAAGCATTTTTGAAGAAAACTGTTTATATAGCAATTCCTGCGCTTTACGTTCCCCGGCTTTGCAGCGTTTTAACAGATCGTCAATATGGTATTTGTGTTCCAAAAACATCATTTAAAGGTAAGATGAAATGCGGGGATAAATGGTTGCATGGGAGCGGAAATAAATTTAATTATTTCATGGAGATGACGGCGCGGAATGAAAATCAGGTACTATTAAACGCTATTTTTTCGTCCTGTAATACTTATAAATCTTCACAGCCGACATGATGATGAGCGTGAAGATTACTAAACCCACAAGTCCGTAAATCCAGCTGATGCCATCTTTAAGTACAGCCAGGAAAACAATGGCGAACAGGAATATGGTGGCTACCTCGTTCCAGATGCGAAGTTGTGTAGATGTCCAGGTAAAGATGCCACTGGCCAATTGTTTCATTTTATTTTGGCAGATAAAATGATAAATAATCAACCCGGCAACAAATGCAAGTTTAATCTGCAGCCACGGTTGCTGCAGCCAGCCGGGAACTAAAACCACCATAGTTATTCCGGCCGCGAGGGTGAGGATCATGGAGGGGATGGAAATAATATACCAAAGTTTGCGCTCCATTATCTCAAACTGGTCCGATAATATTTTGCGATCGGGTTCAGGCTTCGTCTGTGCTTCCGTGTGATAAATAAACAAACGCACAATATAGAATAACCCCGCCATCCAGCAGACTACAAATATGATATGTATGGCTAAGATATAATTATACATAAAGCCCCCTAACCCCCTGAAGGGGGAATTTTTGAATAGTAAATGTTAAAGCCCCGCGCTCTTACTCCCCCTTCAGGGGGCCGGGGGGCCGTATTCTTTTATTATATCCACCGCGTATTTCACATTTTCAAAAGGGATATCCGGCATAATGCCATGTCCTAAATTAAATATAAATCCTTTTTCGTCCTTCATGCGGTCGAACAGGCGGTAGATACGGTCTTTAATTACTTTTTTATCGGCGTACAAAATATGCGGATCGAGATTACCCTGAACCGCTATGCCTTGCGGCAGTCGCTTTTTAATATCAAGCAAATCAACATTCCAATCGATGGAGATTACATCAGGTTTGGCTTCGGTCATTAATGGTGCAAACACAGAGCTTCCTTTGCAAAAGGAAATCACAGGTATATCTTTTCTGTTTAATTTGCTGATGATCTCGGCAATATAACGGTGCGAAAATTCTTTGTAATCATCCCATGCCAAAGCCTGCGCCCAACTGTCGAATATTTGTACGGCGTTTACCCCTGCGGCAATTTGCAGGTTAAGATATCCGGCGGTTACGGTTGCTATTTTTGACAAGAGCTGATGCGCAAGTTCAGGCTGATTGTGAAGCATCAATTTGGTCAGTTTAAAATCTTTTGATGACCCGCCTTCAACCAAATAACTCATTACCGTAAATGGCGCCCCTGCAAATCCGATCAGCGGGATACTGCCATTGAGGCGTTGCTGCACCACTTTAATTGCATCGGCTACATATTGTAATTTGTGTACTACCTCCGTATCCAACCGGTCGACATCCGCTTGTGTCCGTACAGGATTAGCAAATTTTGGCCCGATACCTTGTGTAAAACTGAGGTCGCCGCCCATAGCTTCGGCGGTGACCAATATGTCGGAAAATAGAATGGCTGCGTCGATACCTAACAGGTCTACCGGCAACATGGTTACATCGGCAGCCAATTCAGGTGTTTTGCACATTTCGAGGAACGAATATTTATTTTTTATATCCCAATATTCTTTCATGAAACGGCCTGCCTGGCGCATCATCCATACCGGTGGTCGTTCTGTTTTCTCCGAAAATGCGGCTTTTATTAGTAATGAATCTCTCATATAGTATAGAGAACCAAGTATCAAGTATCAAGAACCAGGATTTTAAATTTCTTGATTCTTGCCCCTTGGAATCTTGATTCTATTTAGCGTGTTTTTTTAATTCCTGGCGAAGGCGCTCAATAACGTCCTTCATTTTAGCATTTATATTATCCTTGTTTTTATCGGTAAGCTGTAAAAAGGCCTCAGCTTTTTCAAAGTTGCCCTGCCTTATGCTGATGTTTGCCACATGTACCAATGCCGCAACATGATCATTAACCGATCGCAGGGGGTATTTTGCTGCAATTTCATAGTGTTTCTCTGCATCCTGATAATCCTGTTTTTGCAGGCAAACGCCGCCCATCAAAAATTCATAATAGCCGCGACGATTCTTGCTGAGCCATTCTGGCTTTTTTATTTGCAGTAAAAAACGTTCAGCATCATCATATTCTTTATGATGAAAGCTCTTTGCAGCTACTACCAAAGTTCCCTGTTTGAAATAATCCCATATTAGTAATAGAATCATCATCAATGCTACAACCGCAAATTCATAGAGACGCAGATAAACCAATAATATCAGCGAGAGCAAAAAAATAGAGCTAATGAATAAGCGTATTTTATTAGTAAACATTAATGCTGATTATCAGTAAATTTATAACCTACCCCACGGATGGAATGAAAATAAACCGGATTTTTAGGATCGGGTTCGAAATATTTTCGGAAGGTTAATATAAAATTATCGATCGTGCGGGTTGATGGATAAACGTCATAGTTCCATACGGTTTCTAATATCTGCTCGCGCGATACGGCATCATTTCTGCGCTCAATCAGCAGCTTTAACAGCATAGTTTCTTTTTTGGTTAGCGGGGTAACGGAGTCGTCGCCGTTTACCAGTTCGAACGAGTTAAAATGGATGGTTTTATCACCAATTTTATAGCTATTGAATTCTTTAAGCTCATCGCCTTTTAAACTGCGTTTTACCAGGTTGTTTACCCTTAATATCAACTCCTCAAGGTTAAATGGCTTGGTCAGATAATCATCCGCCCCTTTTTTTAGGCCCGAAATTTTATCCTCATTTGTATTTTTTGCCGTCAGAAACATGATCGGTACTTCCGAATTTTCGAGCCTTATCGTTTCAGCAACTACAAAACCATCTATCTCGGGCATCATTACATCCAAAATAACCAGGTTAAAACGTTCTTCTTTAAATATTTGTAACGCCTTTTTGCCGTTAGTAGCTGTCGATACCTTGTAACCTTCCAGCTCCAGGTTAAGCTTAATAGCTTCCAGCAGATGATCTTCATCTTCGGCCAATAGAATTCTTTTCTTGTTAGGCATATGATTGTTGTTTAGTGTCAATTTTAGATTTTATTTGTTTCAGGTCAGCATAATCAAATACGACTTCAAATATACTGCCTGAAGGGCGATTATCCTTAACCCTTATACTTGCTTCGTGTTTATCCAATACTTCTTTTACAATGTACAGACCTAAACCGGTTCCCTTGGTATTGCGGGTGTCTTCACTTCCAACACGATAAAACTTATCAAAAATGCGAGCCTTTTCTGTATCAGAAATGCCAATGCCATGATCGGCTACCTGTAAATAAACTTTATCGTCCTTTGAAAATAGTTTTACCTCCACAATTTCGCAGGGCCCCGAATATTTAACAGCGTTTTCTATCAGGTTGGTAACCACCGATGTAAGGGCGAATTTATCGCCGGTAATCTCGATTTTAGACTCTATCTCGGCATCAATAATTTGCTGGTTGCTTTCGCATTTAGTGATCTGCAAGCGGTTTACAATACTATCAACTAAAACCGATAAATTGAATTCTGCCTTCGGAAAGGTATAAGAACGGTTGTCGATTTTTGATGCAAGCAGCATGTTTTCAACCATATCATCCAGGCGCTCAATATCCATCAGCGATTTACCGATAAAGTCGAGCACCTGCTCTTTATTGAGATCCCTTTTTTGGATTGTTTGCAGAAGTATTTTGATGGATGCCAGCGGCGATTTAAGCTCGTGCGTTACGGAAAGTAAGAAGTTCTTTTTTTGCTCCTGTAATTTTCTTTCTTTATTGATAGAGCTGTGAATAGCATAGGCGCCGGCAAAAAACACAAAAATAAATACTGAACCTTCACCCATAATCATGGCGAGGCTATTTGGCCTTGCTTTTACCAATAAATACGCCCACCAGGTCAATTCTGCCAATGCATAAATAATGAGGGCATAAAAAATGGCGAAAGATCTTTTTAAATTATTCATCCCGGTTAGTCTTTAGTTAGCTCATTTACTGTTAAATACAACTTCTAAACTATCAAATATAGCACGTTTTGCTTTTTCAAGGTCTATTTTTGTGTGGGCTGACGATATAAACCCAACTTCGTACCCCGATGGCCCTAAATAAATACCCCGGTTTATCAGTTCGCGGTGCAGTTTTTTGAATTTCTCCATGCTTTCCGGATCGATTTCATCTGCCCGGCGGATATTTTCCTGGTCGGTAAAAGCAAACCAAAATATAGAACCGATGGTAAACACTTTAAACTTATAATTACGGGCTGTTGCAAAACGTTGGATAGCTTCGGTAAACTCCTCGGTTTTATTATTAAGATCACGGTAAAAGTTGGAATGCAACAATTCCGACAATTGCGCTATTCCTGCCGCCATCGCAACAGGGTTACCCGATAATGTGCCGGCCTGGTAAACCGCACCATCAGGTGAAATATTGCCCATAATTGCCGCCGATGCACCATAGGCTCCCACGGGCAATCCACCCCCTATAATTTTACCATAAGTAACAATATCCGGGTTGATTTGATAAAAGCCAGCAGCGCCCTCAAACCCAACCCTGAAACCTGATATTACTTCGTCAAATATGAGTAACGCTCCGTTTTGTGTGCATATTTCACGCAAAAACTGGAGGAAATCTTTGTTCTGTAACAACAGGCCGTTATTTGCCGGGATAGGTTCAATAATTACCGCAGCTACCTGGTCCTTAAATTCATCGAAGGCTTTTTGTAAAGCCTCCTTGTCATTCAAAGCAACAACAATAGTTTCGTCGGCAAAGGATTTGGGGACACCTGCAGATGATGTTTCGCCAAAAGTAACCAGGCCCGAGCCCGCTTTTACCAGCAATGAATCGGAGTGACCGTGATAACAACCCTCAAATTTTATAATCTTGTCTCGTTTGGTATGCCCCCTCGCCAGCCTGATAGCCGACATCACCGCCTCTGTTCCCGAGCTTACAAAACGCAGCTTTTCAATGTATTTGTTGTTTTTGAGAATCAGCTCGGCCAGTTCGTTTTCCAATGCAGTAGGTGCGCCGAACGACATTCCGTTGTGCATTACTTCCATCACTTTTTCGCGTACTTTGGCATGATTGTGCCCCAGGATTAACGGTCCCCATGAGCAACAAAAATCAATAAACTGGTTTCCATCTGCATCCCACAAGTAACAGCCATCGCCTTTTTCAATAAAAAGAGGTGTACCATATACCGATTTAAACGCCCTTACCGGGGAGTTAACACCACCGGGAAAAAACGTTTTTGCCTTCGCATACAACTCAGCAGACCTTTCCCGGCTGATATCAGGCTTGCCCGTTGTGCTCACCTGCTCTTCAGCGTTCCCCGCAAATATTTTCTTAATTGAATCTAACATTTTTATAAGCTTAAGGCTGAAAGCATAAAGCTCAAAGCTCTTTCTTGTTTTTTACTATATATTTTACAACACCGGGTCCTCTGCGAAAGGCCCTGCGGCGACGGTAGGTTACTGTAGGTTTTAGTTTTGAATTGACTTACTTGTACAATTGATCCTACCTTTCGTCTTTCAGCTTTTACCTCTTTCAAATCCATTTATTCTCCAAAACTTCCTTCGCATGATAGGTTAATATCGCGCTTGCGCCTGCCCGCCTTATGCTTGTCAGCACTTCGGTAATGGCACGTTGCTCATTGAGCCAGCCGCGCTGTATAGCTGCCTTGATCATAGCATATTCGCCGCTTACATTGTAGGCCGCAACAGGTAATTCGGTATTATCCTTTATTAATTTTATCACATCCAAGTATGGTAGGGCCGGTTTTACCATCAAAAAATCAGCACCTTCCAATTCATCTAAATTGGCTTCTATTAACGCTTCGCGCTGGTTGGCCGGGTTCATCTGGTAGCTTTTTTTATCGCCAAACTTTGGGGCCGAATTTAAAGCATCCCTGAACGGCCCGTAAAAAGCACTCGCATATTTTGCCGAGTACGACATGATCGATACGTTGGTAAATTTATTATCGTCCAAAACTTTGCGGATATAGCCTACACGGCCATCCATCATATCCGACGGCGCTATAATATCCGCACCGCATTGTGCATGTGCCAGCGCCATTTTGCCCAAAATCTCCAGCGTCTCGTCATTCAATATTTCCCCATTCTCAACCAAACCATCATGGCCGTCGCTGCTGTAAGGATCCATTGCTACATCTGTTATAACACATGCTTCGGGAAAGTTCTTTTTTACCTCGCGGATAGCACGCAGATATAAGCTTTGTTCTCTGTGACTTTCGGTGGCATATTTATCTTTTAATGATTCTTCGATATTTGGGAAAAGGTCGAACGAATTAAGGCCGAGTTTTAAGCAGCTTTCAATTTCGCGCAGTAAATTATCAATCGAGTAGCGATAAATACCCGGCATGGAAGCTACTTCAGTTTTCTGAAAAGTACCGTCGACAATAAACAACGGAAAAATCAAATTAGCAGCGCTAATATGCGTTTCCTGTACCATCTGGCGGATAACTTCGCTTTTTCTGTTTCTTCGTGGTCGTTGCAGCATTTTTTTGGTCCATGGACCATGGTCGATAGTCCATGGTTATAATTAATATTTTTTAAGTCTATGGACTATCGACCATCGACTATGGACTTTTCAAGTCAACACTTATAACTCAAACAAATAGTCCCAAACACTGCTTCTGCCAGCCCGGTTTCGTCTGGCGAGTAGGGCAGCGTATATTTTACGCCTATTTCTTCCAGCTTTTTACCTGTTGATTTACCTATCGCAATAACTTTTTGATCAGGATCAAGCAGGTTATCTACAAAATAAGCTTCCACATTTGAGGGACTGGTGAAAACCAGTATCTCGGCGCCTGTTGGTTCAACATCATCTTCCAGTATGGTTTCATAAACCGGCAAATCAATAATTTTTGTATCAGCCGACAATGCCTGCTGAATGCTGCGCATTGAATCTTCAGCGGATGGAAACAATACCGTCTGACCATTTGCGAGTGCCGCAAATTCGGCAGCCACATCAGCAGAGTCAATGCCTACCCCTGTGTAATCAACAAAATAGCCTTTGCGCCTCAGCATATCTTCCGATCCGCTTCCCATAACTCCGAATTTTACTTTTTTTGGTAATGCCGGGTTTAGCTGGAAAAAGTATTCCACCGCATTTTTACTGCTGAAAAATATCCAGTCGACATTTCTTAAAATATAGGAATCAAGTATCGTTATCACCGGCACAGTGCGGATTAACGAGCGGGCTTCAATTTCAATATGATGTTTTTCTAATGCCTTGCGGAAATAGCTATTGGCACTCAAATCGCGGGAGATAAACACCTTTTGCGGAAATTTGCGGTCTTTATCAAAATATGAAACAATCTTCTCAGGTAAGCCGTCGGTGAAGCGGGCTTCAACAAATAACCTGTCCGGAAACTCATCGCCTTCGTCAGCCTTTGAAGTAAATACACGAAATATATCCTCGTCCCGGTAACAATAGCAACCTAAGGGCAAATGACAGCCGCCGCCAAAAAGTTTTAATACAGTGCGTTCTACGGCCAATTCTTCTACAACATCAGGATGGTTTAATGGTTGCATGGCACTGAATAATTCTTTATCGCTTTCGCGGATCTGTATAGCTAATGCACCCTGTGCGGGCGCAGGTATCAGTTCGCTTGGCGTTAATTCCTCTACATAAAATTCACTCAAATCCAAACCAAGGCGGGAAACACCGGCTTTAGCAAGCATAATGGCATCATAGTTTTCGTCGCGCAATTTGTTGACACGGGTAGGCACGTTGCCACGGAGGTCTTTGATGTCAAGATCAGGCCGGTAAGCCAGTAACTGCGCCTTACGCCTGTTGGATGATGTACCTACAATGCCGCCATATTTAACCGATAGTTTTTGATGCACATCCACACAATCCTTTAATATAAGTAATAGCTCGGCAGGGTCTTCTCTTTCTGAAACTGCCGCGATAATAAGTCCCGGAGGATTTTCGGTAGGAAGGTCTTTATGGGAATGTACCGCGATATCGATTGTTCCTGCAAGTAATTCATCCTCAAGCTCTTTGGTAAAAAAACCTTTGCCTTCTAATTTGTCAAAACTTAAGTTAAGGATACGGTCGCCCTGCGTTTTGATGATCTTTAATTCGGCGGATATATTAATAGCTGCGAGGCTATCTTTTACAAAATTTGCCTGCCATAGCGCTAAATCGCTGCCGCGAGTTCCAATTATCAGTTGTCTGTCCAAAGGGATAGTTTATTTGCGATAGCAAATTTAGCTTTTTAGCGCAATGATGTAAGGAATAATTGATGATATGAAAGTGGGGTGACTTTGTTTAAGTCAAAAGTCAAAATTAAAAAGTAAAAAAGACGGTGAAGATGGGTGCTAAACTCGCCTGAGCAACTAATTATTATTAATCAATATATCCTTCGCCATAATCATAGGCACACTGATATATTTCTTTTCCATGTAATTGATCACCTTTTCGAGTATCTCGCGGGATTGCTGGTCCATACCCTGAACTTCGTCGGCAAATACGGAGTTGATAGCGGTATTGCGGATCTCCTTAATTTTTTCGGGCACCTGGCGCATGGCCAGTTCGATACGGCGTTGCCTTAATTCAATAAAAAACGCCTCGATATTTTGTTCAATAATATTTTCGGCGTGGGTAAGTTCTTCGTATCGTTCCTGTAAATTGTTTTTGGCAACCTCGTTTAATGAGTGTACCTCTATAAAATTAACCGGGAATTTTTGGAGTACTTCGGGAGCAGTATCATTTGGAATAGCCAAATCGACTACAGTTTTTCGGCCAGTTTCGCCGTTCAGCAGGGCGGTATAAATTTCGGGCGTGATGATGGGTTCTACTGCCGATGTACAGGTTATAATAACGTCAAAGCCCTTATTATAATCTTTTAAATCCTGTAGGTTAAACGCCTCGCCGCCTAAGTCGGCTGCTAATTGCTTCGCTTTATCAAGCGTGCGGTTAAATACCGCGAAGTTAGAGAATTTATGCTTTTGAAGATATTTTGAGATATTCCGGTTGGTTTCGCCTGCGCCGATGATCAGGATACGGGCATTGGTACACAATTTAAGATCTTTCAGCTTTCTATAAGCCAGCGATACAACAGAAATAGGATTTTTTGAAATATTGGTGTTGGTGTAAACCTCTTTGGCTGTTTTTACTATGCAATTCATAAACATACGTAAACAATCGCCGGTAAGGCCCGCCTCTTTGCAACTTTCGTAAGCTTTGCGTATTTGCGCCAGGATCTCTTTTTCACCTACGATGAGACTTTCCAACGAGCAGGAGGTACGTAATAAATGCTCTAATGCTTCTTTGTCTTCATAAATTGAAGCTGCTTCCAAAAAAGCACTGGTTGAAACATGGCACAGACCGATATTTAACGCCCCTATAAATTCTTTGGCAAATGCTTTGTCGACCACTTGTGAGGTAATCATCACAAATTCAACTCGGTTACAGGTAGCCAGGTAAAATATTTCAGATATTCCAAACTGTGCTTTAACCTGGTGAAGCTTATCAGTTAGGTTTTCCTGACAGATCACTAATCTCCCCAATTCTTTCAGCTCAATCTGTTTATGCGTAAAAGCAATTACCTTTAGATACTTCAAAGCAGTTTAAATTTGACCCAACAAAAGTAACAGGTTTAATATAATGCAATGTCAACACTTTGTCATACAGTCGTATTTAGAATGTTTATAAATACTGACTGGATCATATTACGTATGTTAATTTGTTAGCGATACCTTTTTTTATACTCTATAATTTATGAATAACCTTAAAAAAATCAGTCTTGTCGTTCTTATTTTGTTTTATTTAGTAGCAGGCGCAAATCATTTCTATAACCCGTCGTCATACTATCGCATTATCCCGCATTATTTGCCTTATACGGTGGCTCTAAATATTTTGGCTGGTTTTTTTGAGTTATTTTTTGCGTTTATGCTGATTTTCGGCAAAACCCGGCACTTGGCTGCCTGGGGCATCATATTGCTGCTAATCGCATTTTTGCCGGTGCATATCAGTATGATTGACGAAGCGCCGCTGCAATTGGGAAGTTTAACCGTTACACCGCTGTTGGCATGGATAAGATTATTAGTTTTACAACCACTGCTGATCTTATGGGCATGGTGGTATACTTTGGTTGATAAAGTTGACCTGATAGCTATCGCAAAAGACAAAGGCGGCTTCCATTAAACTTTGCCACCCTTTTCGAAAATAAAAATAATATATAAATATGAAACAAGGCCTCGCCCGTAACGGCGAAGCCTTGCAAAAATAACAATGAAAAAGCTTGGGTATGCGCCCTTTTTTATACTAATAACTCAATCATTATTAGCCCGAAAATTATTTGCTTTTATCCCAGTTTTACTGATACAAAGTTTATTAGTGGCTAGGTTTAGGGAATGCATAAAACTCTATACCATAATTTACCCATCCCGGATACTTGACGGCAATATTAGGATCAGATGAAGTAAAATGGTCCATGCTTGCGGGGTAATTATAAAGATAAATAGGGATAGTTCCCGGAACCTGGGTTGCATAAGCGTAAAACTCTATGCCGTAATTTGCCCATCCTGTATACTCCGTGGCAACATTAGGGTCCACAGAACTATAATGATCCATATGCGCGGGATAATTAAATAAATATACAGGAATAGTACCACTAACCTGCCCTAAAAAAGCCCCGAAATCAGGCCCGGCAGCCTGCCAATTCTTAGCACCACCCGTTGCATTTGGATCGCCTGACGTAAAGTGATCTCCGGTACTGTAAATGAACTGATAAATAGGATCTGAGTTGACTGCTATTTGTGCAGCATTTATATGGTTTTGAACCGCTGTCATTACCGCCGCCTTTTTAACAGGATCAGCGATGAAATCATAAATGTAAAGCGCATTTCCTATGCCAATTAATGAGGCATTAGTAGGAAGGATGCTTGCTGTCCAACTTCCCATATTAATGGTTTGGGTTGGGTTTCCATTTGGATCAATAGAAACAGATTGACCAGAATTTGCTCCCCCATAATACTGCAATGTCATAATTGAACTTTGGTTCGAATTCCTAATACTTGTTACCTGGGCTGAACTTGCAGTATACCCGATATTAATGCCCGCAATCCCTGCCACAGTAGCACCCAGTCCGGCTTTTAAATCCGACGTTTTATTTGTGGTAATGCTTTGGTTTGATGTAATCGTACTATAATTAAATTTTAACACTCCGCCTATGCTGATATCCAGCAGTACGTGCGTGCCATACCTTGCCACTAAAGCATCGGCGCTCAGTGTATTTACATCACTTAAAAATGCAGGTGTTAAGTAATTCATTAACATGTTTACGGTAACACTACCGGTAAAAGCCCATCGTCTCACTCTCTGATATACTTCCGCACTTGCATATGAATACCTGCTTGAGTAGGCATTTGTAGTTTGATCGGTTGTGTTTTTACTAAAGCTTGCTGTGAAAAGCGAATTCGTAGTTGTAGCTCCACCGGAACTTGTTTTACTAGATTCATTACTAGCACCTTGAATTGTTTCGGCATTACCACCACTGGCATTAACGGTAATTCCTTTACCTGTAGTAAGTGAATTCGAATAATCCAACGCTGTATATCCGCTATAAAAATTACTTCCGCCAACACCTACATTATTTTGACTAAGATAACTGGGCAATTGGCTGGCGTAATCAGTTGCAAATCTTGTTGCATCAATGATAGGGGATAAAGATACACTGTTAGGGTCAAGTTCATCGCGGGTAGCGTCTATCCCGTAACCTAACACATCATAGAGGCCATCACCCGCGAAAAAAGTTCGAGATCTTCCGACTGATAGTTTGTTTTGAATTGGTTTAATGTCGTTTTGCGTCTTGCAAGACCAAAGCGATACAACAAGAAAAAGGTACAGTAGTTTTTTCATGAAAAATGGTAATTAAATGATAAGGTAAAAAAATAGTAGTTAAATGATAAGGTGAAAAA
>CAZZUU010000021.1:0-21944 GCA_964657275.1 uncultured Mucilaginibacter sp.
GGGCTTTCTTTGGTTTGGCGGTATGGAGGCGGTCAATCATTACTTATTGCGGTTGAACCTGGCTTTTCGGGGGATCGCACCCGTTTCTTACAAAAGCTGGTTCGCTGCGAATGATCGGATGGGTTTAGTGGTCCCAACAGGTTATCAAATGTCCTTCTACCACCCAACCATGGCGGAGTATTATGATAATTATAAGCTCATCGAGGAAACGGATGTCCCCAGGTTGCGGATACAAACAGGCCGGTCGGGTATCAATTATTATCTCCTTTTTTTTACGTTATTGCTCCTGATCGCCGCTTACCCCGCTGTCGGCCGTCTGATGAATTTTTCGTATTGGGGTAATGACCGCAGTGGCATCTACCCCCATTATGATGAAACACAACTATTTCAATCCCACGGCGATAGCATATATACTACCAAGAAAAAAGGCAATCTCCATTTATCGGCCGGGGGCTACCTGAATTTCATTAACGTGGGGACCTTTATCGGTTGGGTTTGGCCTGCGGGAACAGATCACGGTTTCCTGGGGATGCCACTCAAACAAGCCTTCAATGTGCGTGAATATCAAGTGTCCGGCATGAGACATGGCGCCTTGTTATACCGGCTTTCCAAAAGTGATGGTAATTGGGGGGCATTTGAATATGTTACGGAATGCCCGGACACATTGGTGGAGGCAGGCACCCTTATACAGTTTTTGGTCAATGATCGTGAACCTCAAAATAACAAGGGTAAATTCGACCTGACGATGTCGATTGATACCCTCCATACAGCGCAGGTCAAGTTAAAATCAGAAAAATAAGAAGAAAACAAAATGACTGAAAGGCTTAGTTGGTTAACCGAAAAACCCTTCTCCCTTCGCGGGCTACATGACAATGCGAACAGTATTCCCGAAAATTCGATGCTTGCCATTCAAAAAGCGCTGGAGCAAAAATACCCCTTAGCCATCAATGTATTTGTCGTCGGTGATAACGAAGTGATTGTGTTTAATGACCCGACTTTTGAAAGAATGTGCTCTGGGGACCAGACCATGGCAGACAGCCTGAAAAAGGGGGAATATTTGTTACTGCCCCTCGGTGCTACCAATGAAAAAATCCCGACTTTGCAAGAGGTGCTCGAACTCACCAATGCTGAGGTGCCCATGCTTATCGAGATCAAAGATTATTCCGGCTTACCTAAAGCTAATATGGTGATATTAAACAGTATTTTAGGATACCGTGGCCATCTCGCAATTACTTCGCCAAAACCCGAAACTTTGCGCTGGTTCCATAAATTTGCCCCGACTATTCCGCGTGGCCTAATGATCAATCGGCCGCAAATGGCAAATCTTAAATTCCCGCGGGTATTGCCTCTCGATTGGATGTGCAAGTATTGTAAAAATGACTTCGCGGTATTCGACCTGGAGCATCAAACAGGGGCGAGTCCGGAAGATATACCCACTTCAAAACAAATGATGCTGGGATGGGGAATAACTTCTGCCGACCAGCAAAAGAAACTTGGGGGTCATTTCAGCAACTTTACATTTAAAGAATTTATTCCCTAATGCAAAAAGGAAAGCTTGGCCTATTGCCTATTTTGCTCCTGGTAATCGCCTGTTGGTTCTTTTTTTTCAGCGAGATCGAAAGATTGCAAACTTGTAATAAAGCCATGACCTGGGCGTTACTATCCTTTATTTATCTTCGACAATAAATAAGTACTGGATATCGTCACCTGCTTCCGTATCATATTTTTTATTGATGTGGGAAAGGTCGATGTCAGCTGTTTCGCCGCCACCAAACAAAATGGAGGAAATCATCCCGCCAGCCACGTCATTTGAATCCCGGGTCCATTGAATCACCTGCTTAGCCGAATACCGTTTCCAAACCTGCTCATACTGCTTGCCCCCCGGGAACGTCCCCTGCGAAATCCCCACCACTTTAATATTCTTGGCGCATTTATTGGTGATCGTGATGGTATATCTGGTAAAGTTCTCGTCCTGGTGACTTTTATTACCATAACCATCCACAAATTCTTTGGTGAGTACCATTGCTTTTGAAGTAACTGTGCGTACCAAGCAAGCTGAGCACTCCGGGCCCGGAAACTTCTTTTTTAGAGCCTCCATTAGTGAATCGTTGACTTTGGGATTGATCACCGCGGCCCGGTATTTCGCGCGAGCCTCGGCATCACGATCATTAAGCCTAACGATCTGGCCTAATTGGGCGGAAGTAAATTTAAAATGGCCCAATACCCCATCTTCATCCGGACTGCGAGGATATAGTTTCTCCCCGGGAAAACTGAAGTAATAAGGCAAACCGGCATCATACAGCATGAATATGTGGAAACGGACGGCAGGATTCTCCACATAATTGTAATCACCCATCACTTGCGTCGGTAAACTGTCTGCGCCCCGTGCCAGAACTTTAATGGAAACCGTCTGCTCGTCGCAATGATATAAGGCCGTGTTGCCTTTTTTGTTATTGGCATTATAGATGAGCATTTGCCGCAAAAATTCGTTCTCATCTTTATCCTTCGTCAAGATATTACGCAAGGTTTTAGTATCATATTCGGGTGTTTCCTGGTAGTCAAATGTTGGACTGGCCACAATATAACCCTGGGCGTTTCTTTTCGGCGGGTGCGTTGTAAAAAAATAATCATTATTTGCCGGTACTGCCGCCTTATTACTCTGCTTTTTAACTTGGCCGTTTGATGAATTAGTATTCCCTTGTTGCTGCGCATTTTGCGACTTAGGAAAATTTATCTTTATTTTGGGTATTTTGAGGGTGATTTGCGCAAAACTTGGAGACACCAGGCATATGAAAATAGCGAGAATTGCGAACTTTTTTATTGGATTAAGCAGTGATAAGTTCATGTCGATGAGATTTAAATTTATTGACAATATAATAGTTTTTACGAATTATTTGAAATTAACGGTTATAAAAAGGATGGTTAATTGTTATGACGTTGACATTACATTATTTTTTTTATATCGTATTTTTTTTACACGTGAAAATAAAGATGGGACAAACGATATTTATTCTCGCCTATCCCAGGAGGTCACCCTATTTTTTGAAATCGTATTAGGAGTGGTAAATCCTTAAGGATTGAACTACAGTAAGATCAATTTCTACACCCTGCTTAAAAACTCTATTTAGTGTTGTAAATCTTTTTTCCGGCTTATAGGGATAAACTTCAGCACTGGTTAAAAGTCAGCGTGCTTATTGCGAAGGCGATAACAAACTTGACATGGCTGCAAATTGCCCAATGCGAAGATAATACGACAGCGATACGTACGGTTTACCCCGAAAACTGTTTTTTGATGAAATAACTTATCGAATCGCAAAAATCAATATGCTGTTAAATTGATCTACTTAATAAACAATCATTTAGGTAGCAAAAAAAAATGGATAAAACTTGATTTTTCAAGCTTGTCCGATTCGGTAGCCCTATGGAAACTTTTCGAGCCCCTTTTTAGCCGATTTGCGGCTATTAGCTGCCTCTTAATTTATGTAAATATTTGATTGTAAAATACTTATATTTTATAGATAGATTCCGAAACTCAAATTTTACTTAACATAATATTAAAAAAATATCAGATACGTTTATTTGGCCAATCGCTAATGATAATAAATAGTTATCTGTCGTTGCTCGTTAATAAACCCAGCATTATTAAGCTTGACAATAAAAACGCTCTCAACATTATGTTAATGTTAAGGGCGTTTAATCTCATTCTTATCAAGAAAGCTGCGAAATTGCTTATGCTAACTCATTCGGGTAACCATTTCATCTGCTTGTGCAGCTAAGTTGGCGACATGTCCGACCAAAAAAGCACCGACCAATGATAAAGCATAGTCGCGGTCAATCGGCAAAATTATCTCATTAAACAATTCATCTACGTAACTTTCGACATCCCAGAGTTCACGAGTTTGTTTCGGATTTTGTGGCTCCATACGCTCTGCGATGCGGTCAAATTCGCTATTGGCTTCCTCTATAAATTCTGCACGATCCTCAGCGCTCAATGGTAGTGATGTGATTTTTACATTTGTTTCAGGATCATAGACTATATGCGGTGCATCGCTTTCATTGTCAGCCATTTCCACTAAACTCTTTTCTAAAAGATAAGTGGGATAAAATATGACAGATTCATCATAATGACTAAGGCAGTGTTTGTAGTAATCCAATTCGTCTTCAGGGTCAAAAACAATATGATGTTCGCGTTCGATATCTGCTACTTGAATATCCCATTCAATCAAAGGGATTTTGTTCTGATTGACGAATTTAAGCTTTGCTAATTCTAATTCAGGTTTAGTGGCGTTTATTAAATCCGGCCATTTATTAAACCGGAGCATTTTCGCCACGAGGTGTTGTGCATTCATCAGACTGAAATCTTCGTTGTCTATCTCGTAGTCCTCGAAAATGGCGTCGATGTCAAAGAATTTGGGCTCATATTCCGAATATGATTCGCCGTCATCATCTAAAACAGTTTTTTGGGTTTTGTAATCTCGACGGAGATTTTTTGCTTGAAGCTTGAAAAAATCGATGTGGTTCATAATATATCCTTATGTTAACCAAGCCGATTATCTAATAATTTGCATCCGTAATCTGTTGTTCGATAATAAGCTTGGTATAAGTTTATATTATCTAAATGTTGGATGATGAAATCTTTGCACGGACGAGCAGGCTTACCAACAAGCACATCCAAAAGTAAATTGATTTTTTCTGAAAATCAATAGCAGATTTATTTTTTCATTAACGTTATAAGATGGTCGTATCGTGGCGTGGGTCTTAATTAGCCGTTTCGCCTAAAAATATTTACTGATTGAATAAAAAATGCCATTGGAGCCAGAGGTGATAAAGACTTCCCGCGTGTGTAACGAAAGGCCGACATTCGCCAATAAATGAGGATATTTGCTATCAAATAGAAGCCATGGCGTACTTTCCGAAGTACAAATTTTCGGGACGATTGATTGCAAACCACATTTTTTAATGCTTAATCCGTTTTTCGTCGTTTAATATAATATGGGGAATCCACTTTAGCACCTTGCGAATATTTCACTTTATTGGCGCTGTTATGTAATTATTGGTAACTTTCTTTTTTTTATGTCCACTACGCCGCAAACCAAACTCACCGATGCAGCCGAATCGAACGCAGGCGATAATTATCATCAATGCCTGCCACGCCGGTAGCCAGCCACTTACCGCACAGCAGAAATTACAGCAGGAATTATTTTTGGCGCAGCAACAGCAAAACGCACCAGCCAACCCCCTCCCGGGGGCTCAGCATGGCTCCCGCAGGCAGGTACAACAGCAGCAAAAACAACAATCCCAGCAACAGGAGCAGGATCAGCATCCGCAGCATGGTCAGAACGGAAGAGAAACGGGCAGATTTTGGAATTGGTTAGCGCAGCTATTCAAAAGTAAATCTCCCCGTGGTGAAGAGCGGCTGGCCCGTAAAACCGTCGGTAAGATCCGGGATTATCCTTTTAAGACGGTATCGCTTCAGTGACTTCCGGTTAGCCGGACGGGGCTGAATGCCTCTCAGGTACTGCCTACGGAGATGTTGCGTATAATCTTTTCCCGCTCGATGAGGAGCACTGCACAAGATGAAGACATGACAGCTTCCTCTCTACCGGAACTCCATTTGACCTGCAACGATTCGCCGGTGACCTGATCCATTAACCGGCTCCGCCATTTTTACTTTACGAATTACCGGCTTTTTAGCAAGAGGAGAACTATTGGCTGTTAACCGGTCTGGAATAGCCTGTTTATTGGGGCTTGATTGTCCTGAAAAATACCGTGAAAACACCCGTTGACGGGAATATATATTATGCTGATATTTAAGGTCTAACCTTATTTATTTAAATTAATTCCTATGCCTCACAAGTGCCTTCTGATCCTGCTGCTGCTGTGTTATTGCTGCCTGGGTGTTTCGGCGGCTGGCAAAGTACCCGAAGGAAGCCCTTCCCATGTTCGGAAGTACAATGTGGACAGTCTTTTGTTGACTTTCCGGGTGAATCCGCTGTTGCGGGATTTGTTGGACCAGGGGAGCGCTTTGTTTGATGAGGTGGGATTAAAGGAGGCCGATGTGTCACGGCAGGCTTTCGAACTCGCTTATTTAACGCGGAAGTTGATTGAGCAGGGCAAATTAAGGGCGGACGGGTATTTAAAATTTTCGCTGATTAAAAAGAATATTCTGGTGGTGGCCGATTATACGAAACCGGCGCGTGTTAAAAGGCTAGCGGTCGTGGATCTGAGCACCCGGAAACTGTTTCATAACACGATGGTGGCGCATGGTAGCGGCGAGCCTGTCCGGCACGTGGGGCGAAAAAAAATTAAAAACTTCCGGTTTTCTGATTCGGCGGCAATTGTCCCGGTTAACTTTAGCGACCGGGACTCGAGTAATCTCAGTACGCTGGGTTTTATGGTGACGCTGGGGATGCAGATTCCTAAGAACGATTGTCATTTATGCCGGTTTAACCGGGACTCGCTGGGGCATGTCTGCCAGATGGGTTTAGCCGGGATGGAACTGGGTCAGAATGAGCGGGTGGAGGGCCGTGCCATTATTATGCATACCACCGGGTCAAAGAATTGGGCGGATCGGGCTTTGGCTGACCGGCCCAGGGTTAATGATCCGCTTTACCATATTTCGAGGAATGGCAATATCAGTTTATGTCACCAGGATTATCAGGATAAAGGCTCGCCGGATTATGCCGCTAAAGAATATATCGATGCGGTGGGCTATATCGGGCGCAGTGAGGGTTGCCTGGTATTGCCGGAGGAGGAACATATCGCGGTGATCCGGGATGTTATGAGCGGGTCGCTGGTTTTTAGTTATTCCAATGTGATCAGCCCGACTTCTGATTACTTTGAGAATTCGCCGGTGATGCTGCAGCTACGGGAAATGGTTAACGGTGTGGTTTCGCCGGTATTTGCGGTCATCAGTTCGGGCACGCCATTCAAATGGAACCCGGACTGGAACCGGTTTGTCTATGAGGAGGTCATGCGTCACCGGGAGCTGTTTATTCATAATGAGCTGTTGCCAAAGGCGGATATTCTGGCGCTGTGGCCTGGTTTCTTTCAGGCGTCCGATGAGCAGAGGGGGGCGTTCTGGGTAGCTGTGGTGGCTTCGCTGGCGCGGTTCAATTCCGGGTTCGATCCGGGTGGACATTCACCACTTGCTTCGCCGATGAATACCGGGCAGGGTTTGCTGCAGTTAAGTTATATCGATTCGGAAACCTATAAGAACTGGGATTTTCCCCTGCGGAAAAAGTCGAAAAATATTCTGGATCCGAAGGTCAATTTACAAAGCGGGGTGGTGGTACTGGGGGTGCAGTTGCTGATTAAGGAGGTATTGTTTGACAGCCCCAAACCTTACTGGCCCGTACTGAATAATAAGCGGGAGGAGTTTATCGCCTTTTTTAAGGGTAATTGGGGGGCGATGGGAAGATTTTAATCCGGGTGTTTGAGTTTGCGTATAATTTATTAGTTCATCAATTTTTCACTGTCAACGTTTTGTCGCTGACCTTACCTTAGCAGATCATGAATCGATTAACCTTAACTAAAAATTTGTTGCTGCCGGTGTTTTGCCTGATGTGCATTTTCGGCGGTTCCTGCAAAAAACCTTTGCCGCCGAAGGCAGTCGCGGTCAAAGAGACCGCGCTAAAAACGACGGCCTGTGGCTTTATTTCGCTGAACCTGTATTTCTTTCCAAAAAAAATAGGCAATCCGGATACCGCGGTACAGGCAATTATCAGTGAGATCCTGGAGGCGACCGGTATGCACCTGAATAATAGTAACAAGAACTTTGTCCTGGCACAATCGGTTAACCTGAAGGATGCGCTGGCGATCGCCAAGCCGCGGGTGGATGTCAATAAATTCCTGTTTATTCCGCGCTATATCATTTACGACCATAACTATTTGCAGCATCTGGATTCCGTTTGTGCCAACGTGGCGAGTTATGTCATTTTTTCCCACGAGGTCACCCATCATCTGAATGGGGATAGTTTTATGGACAACGACTCGCCGCAGGAGAAGCGGCAACGTGAGTTGGCGGCCGATTCTTTTGCGGGTTTTATTTGCTATAAACTCAGCCTGTTTCATCATTTTACGCTGGCCGATTGTCTGAGTGTTTATGAAACGATTGGCGATATAAAAGATACGCCGACGCATCCGAATAAGTTGCTCCGCGAGCAGACTTTTCAGGATGGCTGGAACAACTCCGAGCATTTCCTTTCTTTGAGTTGCCAGGCGGCCGGCTATTTTCAGGTGAACCCGGTGCCGGCGATCAATGAGTTGGCCGCCAGTTTCCCGCAGGCCGTCAGCGCGGTAAAAAATTTATCCACCAAATTAATGGCAGTCGAATCGCCGAAAGTAAGCGGCGGTACACAAGTGATCAGTCTGCGCGGGGACACGGCAGGTTTTGTCAAACGGGGCAGCGATCATCTGGCGCCACTGCACTTTTCAGGCAAAGCCACTGCGCCCGATATGAAGATTGTAAGCGCAGGGAAGATCAAACCGCGGGATACATCGGATTATATCGTGGACAGCAGGCAGGTCATCTGGGCAAAATACCCGAACGGGGTGCCTTATATCGTTGGTTATGCAAAAAAACTTAATTAAGATCCTTATGAAGAAAATTTACCTGTTCCTTATCCTGATTACGCTGGGGGGAACCGTCGCCGCCCAGAATGCGTTTTATAACGCCCAGGTGCTCGCAGCTATCACCGATCAGGAGAAAGCGGAGCTTAAATCGAAATATGATCGCAGTCAGTTCTCCGATGAGGAAAATCAGATGATTGCGGCGGTCGCCGACTTTCTGGACAATCCGACGACTACGATGATCGATCCCAGACTGATTAATCCTGTGCTTTTAAAGAAAGTACTGATCAAGATCGCTTATATCGATCCGAACAATAACATGCAGAGTATGCAATCGGCTTACAATAATACCTCGGGCTTCCTCGGGATTCCCGGGGCAAGTTCCCCGGCACTGGCCGGTTTGGGCAATGATGTTTCGCGGCTCGGATCTGCTGATTTCCAGACGATGCTTATTGATGCGACGGCCAAATACCTGGCCGAGAGTTTTAAACAGGATGTGACCTATCATTATTTCCGGATACTGAAGGATAGGATCGACAGCATTCCGATGATCAGGGGCTTATTTCCGCAAACCTGCGCGGTGATTGATAAGATCGATCCTTTTAATTTCAAAAACTTGGGGGATTCCTGGAAGGCTGCTTTTGAAAAGGATTTGCAGAATCTGCCGCTGGCTGTTCCGGCCTTTATCAAGGCTAACCAAAACATCGACTGGTGCAAAAAGGTGTATGCCTCCGATTATTTTCAGTACTATGCTTATTCGGTGGATATCCTGGATCCGCTGATCAAGGGCGCCCATCCAGTGGAGATTCTGCAGACGCTGGACAAGAATTATTATCCTTTGCCGGCAGCGGGGGACTTTCACAATTACCGGTCTTTCATTCACTTTTTGAATATCCTGCAGACCAATTTGCAGGATACGGCGAAAAAAACAACCGGGCAGCAATTCCAGAATGTCTGGATTTCATTCAACCAGCTGAAGCAGCTAAACACCCCTAAGAAGTTGCAGTTTTTCTGCCGCCTGCTTTACCTGGAGGATCCGGACTTTTTTACGACCAACGCCTTCGGCTCTGAAATTGGCAAGGTGCTGAACTTCGAGGGGGGAAACAAGCCGTTCGTTCAGTCGCTTTCTAATCTGTTGGTGCTGCTCAACCAGGTTGAAGGGGGCTTCCAGCAGATCAAAAACCTGAAATCAAGCAATGCTTCTCCGACTACGATTGCCGGCGCCTATGTCAAACAGGTGTTGTCTATTGCCGATTCGACCAATAGCTTTTTGAAAAAATTGTCCGGGGTCAATGCCCACTTAACGACCGTTACCGCTGAAGTCGATAAATGCTTGCAATATGGTGATGATGCTTACCAGATCTATACGGATGTGGTGCAGAAAAACTATTCTGGTGCAATTCAGCAGGTGGTGACGCTGTTGCAAACGATCGATACCAAAGGCACTGTGAATTCGCAGGTGTTCAGTGGTGTGCTCACGGTTGGTAGTTACGCAGCCGATTACACCGCACTGTATACAGCCTACGGTACAGTAAAACACGACCTTGGGGCCGACGGCCTGGACAACGCGTCGTTTTATACGCTGCTTTTACAAAACATCAAGTTTAATACCATCGATGCCGGTGGCGCCGTAATCGCCATTCAGGCAGCCGCTAAATATAGCACCCAGCCGAAAAACGTCCGGACGGATATTGATAATTTTTCCGCCGATCTGGTAAAAAAGCTCAGCGCGCTGAACAAAAAACTGCTGAAGGAACCCCTGATTGTTAAAAATGCCACTTACCAGAAGGTGCTTTTATGGATCAATACCTATGGGAACGTGATCGCCGGGGTGGCCACCGCTCAAAATTCAGATGAGCTGGAAACGGTTATCAAAAACTTTGTCGAATCCTCCGGAAGTTATGTTTATCAACGCACTTCGCGTAATACCATTTCGATAGCGGCTAAGGTCGGGATTGCCGGAGGTTTTGAAGGAACGGATCATTTTACGAACTTTAAACCAAATTTCGGGCTTTCCGTTCCGATTGGATTTGAATTTACCCGCGGTGGCAGAACAGATGATAAAACGCTTTATCCATTTCTTGACAGCGATAATAAGGTCCGTTACCTGGATGAATCCTCCACAAGCTGGTTTTTGCAGATCTTTGATATTGCCGCTGTGGTCAACTACCGACTGGGTGCCGATTCGAGTTCCACGCTTCCGCAAAAAATATTATTACAGCAGATATTTTCGCCGGGCATTACCTATAATATCGGCTTTAAGAATGCGCCCTTCGACCTGGGTTTTGGCGCCGAATACACGCCGCAGCTTAGAAAAATCGGCGATCAGTTACAAGCCAGTACCGTTCGGCTGTTCATCCGCCTGAGCTGGGACAAACCATTAATATTTCTTCACCGCAAACCCTAATTTTGTAGCCAATGAAAACGATGCTAACCATCACGACAACGATCTTAATTGCCCTGGCCGCCCTGGGGCAGAAAAAACCGGTCCCGATCTATAAAACCTTGTTAAAGGAGGAGCTTAAAAATGCGACGATTTATCAAACGCCCATCAAGGCCGATTTTAACGGGGACGATAAGATTGATTATGCGCTTATTCTGCAAAAGAACGACCACAGGAAAACGCTCTGGTTATATGTGGTGTATTCCCGCGATACCACCTACCAGAAGCAAAACCTGGGGCAATTAAATGACCGGCTGGACCTGGAGCTTGCTACCAGTCCGAAAGGAGAGCAGGGGTTATCTTCTAAACCAACCCCGCATCCGTTTACCGGACTTTTGGTACGCTGCAACGGCTATAACGATCTGTTTGAATATGACCCCGCGGCCCATAAGTTCATCCTGGATGCCCATGAGGATATTGGTCCCTGATGATCCGGGGCTGACTGCAGGGGTCCGGGTACTTAAGGGGTTTTTTCCGAAAATTCGACGGCATAGGCGGAGAACTGCGCCATATCGGCGTAGGTGATCCACATGTCGTCTTTATGGTTTTTATCCTTTTCACCCCAGTCTGTACTCCAGGTGTTTCGGATATGGAAAGCGCCGTTGAATTTATGATCGCTATACCCGATCACGCAAATCGCGTGATTGGCCCCTTTGCTGCAGGCGCTACGCCTGCGGTCTGCGCGGGTGGGTTGCCAGCAGTCTACATTATAGCCTCCTCCGTTAAAGGAATCCCGGCTTAACCAGGCAATTACGACCGGGCGATGCTGAGCGATACTGGATTTGATGGCTGCAATTTTTTTTGCCGCGTCATCGCAAGGGTGATAGAGTTGCAATGCGTTGATCCGGTAATTTGCGGCTTTTGTCCGCAGGGCGGGTGTAATCGGATCCCCATTACAATCATTGGGGTAATCGCTTCGGAAAACGATGCCGACATCTCTTAAATAAGCACAGGCATTATAGATATCGTCGCCATTCGACCGGCAGGCATTATTATCCGGATAGATCAGCTGCTGCAGGAAGCCCGGTGCAAAAACGGTAGAATCCGGGCTGCTGGTGATGCCACGGTTAATGTTATAAAGTAGGGTTCGCGCGGTGTAGACGGTGGCATAAGCATAGCAGTCTTTGTAGGGCTGCCGCATGATTTTTGGGGCGTAGGGTTCCAGGTCAATGGCGGTGTCGGCTATGACGGCCGCGAATTCTCCGTGTCCTTTCATTTTCAGTTTTGCCTGATGCACCCTGGTGATCTGACCGGTGGGATTGGTCGGGCCGCGGTGGTTTTGGGCCGGCAGGGAGGTCATTGATAAGGCAAGAACCAGCAGGGAAATTAGTTTTTTCATATGGATATGGTTTTGGGGTAAGCCTGGCATCAGAACACTTTAGGGTTTGAAACGGTTAATACTCATAATTAATCTTTTTCCAGGATCGCACTTTGCAGGGCATGGTACAGTTTATTTTGATCATCATAAATAATTTCCCAGATCATCACGCCGCGCAGTCCCTGCGTATTGGCGAGCCTGACTTTTTGTTTGATCGTAGCCGTTCCGTTATAGTAAATGGCAATCGAGTTGTCGGTTGACTGGTAGCTGTCGCCGAGTGTATCCGCCGGGTATTTCTCCCTGATTTGACCGAAGGGCATTTGTTTGGGTTTGCCATTGTTTTTGCTGATATAGCCATAAAATGGCAGGCCCAGATTGAGTTTTGAGAGAGGCACCAGTAAGGTATCCGTCCAGTAGCGCAGGTCGCGTTCGGCAAAACTATAGGGTGCACGCTGTCCCTGCATATTATCTTTTCCGAGGTCATAGCTCATGGCGTTAACGATATCCACGCTTTGCAATGATCCCGGTCCCATATGCTGCTCATGAAACAGGTCCCCTTCCACGGCAACGCTCAGTATTTTATGGGGCGCATCCGCTTTGAGAACGGCATTTAAATCCCGGAGAAAATCTGCGTAGTTCGTTCCGACCAGTTCCTTGTTTTCAAAGTCGATGTCGACGCCGTCAAAATGATGATCCAGGACGAACCGGTTGATGCGCGCTATAAAATCAGCGCGGTTTTCGGGTTTCATTAATTTAGCGATATCCCGGAGCCTGGATTTTTTGTTTTGTCCGCCGATAGACATCAGGACCCTGCGGCTGCTATCCTGGTGTACTTTGTTATTGATCGCATCCACGGTTGCCAGGATGCGCTGATCCTTGATAAATAATTGATCGCCGGATTTAGTAGAGGGGTTAAAAAATCCCAGGATAAGCATATCTGCCTTTTGGTAACCATCGATCACCTCCGGGGTAAAGGTTTTTAATACATCGTCATCATATTCTATATAACCGGTGATATGGCGGCCCGGAGATAACTTTCCCTTGTTCTGGGCCAGGCAATGAAAACACCCGATCCAAAAATAGCTGATCATTGTTACCGCCATTAAATTTAAACCTTTTTTCATCATCCTGATTCCAGGGCCATAAATTACGGATTATCCCTGGCATTATTCAGCGTGAAAACACGGTATTTGACCGTGAAAACACCCGGTTTTAAAACCTATGGTTATGCGGGTTAATTGATGTTTGTTTCATTTACCAGAATCTCACGTAAAGCGCGGTAAGTAAGAAAACTTTATTTTATAAGATTAAACCACCTGAGAGACGGATAGAGGGCGACAATAAATACTGAAGCCGTTGAGCGCTGCGATAAGCAATTTGCCCTGGCCATCGTCCGCTACTTTCAGAAAGGCAAAGCCTTTGCTTTTACCGGTTTGTCCGGAGGTAAGCACTTCCAGCCGGAGAATGTCGCAGTGTTCCTCCAGCAGGTTCCTGATCTGCTCTTCGGTGAAGGCGATGGGAAGGTTGGAGATGAACGGTTTCATACCTGGCCGTATTTTTATTCAAGGGGTAAGGCGGTTCCCATTTTATGTTCTTTTAGCACAAGCGAGGACTGCACCTTGTCGACCTGGGTAAAGGCGCAGAGGTGCTGGTCGAGGAACTCGCCATATTCCTGAGATTCACGCAGGGTGATCTGTAACAGAAAGTCGAATTCTCCGGAAAGCTGCAGGCAGACCTGCACCTCGCGTAAGGCGGTCATGGTTTGGGCGAACTCCCGAAGGGTGGCAGTCGAATGTTCCTTCAGTTTGACCAGTGTCACCATCAGGGTGGGCCTTCCGATCAGCATCCGGTCCAGGATGGCACTGTAGCGTTGGATATAACCCTTATCCTGAAGCTTGCGGATGCGGTCATGGGCGGTAGGTTCGGACTTATAAACCTGGATCGCGATCTGCTTGACGTCCATGCGACCGTTTCCTACAGCAATTTCAGGATTTTGAGGTCGACATTATCGAGTGTGAGGGTGGTCGGCTTATGCATGGTCTTTTTTGCTATTGGGTTTCTTGATAGACAATCCGGAACCGTTTAAGGGTACCCTAGTCTGTTTTACGGGTCGCGGATGACGGTTAGTGAATAGGGCCGTACTTTGAGTTGCAGGGTTTTCCCATGGGTCGGTAGGGTTCGGGTTTCCGGTTTAATTAGGTCCGGCAAGCGCCACAACTATTTTAAAATCTTTTTGGTTCGGGCACCAGCGCTGATATTGACCAGCTGATCCCCAGTTCATGGATAACGCGGTCGCTGACGGCGCTGGCCCAGCAGCTATCCTGACCGTTGAGGGCTTTGTTGTATTTGGTAATGGGGATGACATCGTGCCCCTATTCATCGAGAACAGTTGCTGCATATAATAATTCGGCGTGTTTCTTAAATTTCATAGCTCGACATAATGGGCAAGTATCTGGTTGGATGTGAAGGGCTCGATCCTTTGTACTTAGTTCGAGGCGGAATGATAATAGGCCTCGGCGTAAAATCCGTCGAGGCGGTAGAGCTGTATTTTAAGATGGTCTTTTGTCTTACGCCTAGATAGGTTCCCTTCCACAGGGTTTCCGCCTTTTCTGTGATTTGAAGTTGGTTAAAATCATAGTAGGTGAGCATAGGCCTTGTCTTATATCCGGTAACGCAGGCCGATGGCTTTGCCGATAGCTTCGGCAAGGCGGGTGGTGAAGGATTCGCTTTGTTCTTTTGGTACCCATTGTTGCTGTTCTTTGATCAGGGTTTGGGTGGCGCCGTCAACAAAGATTTCGATTTCTTCGGTTTGCTTACTGATGGGTAAGCTGAGGATTTGAAAGGTATAATCGTTTTGCTCGAAAGTGAGTCGTAATTCCTGTGCCATAGGTAGGGTTAAAATTAAGGGTCGGGGGTTAAATTAACAAGGATGTTTATAATTATTGTTTCGTTCTTTTTTCGGATGTTCCGGTTTGGCGCGGGTGCTTTGGTTTCACCGGGTCTTCATTTGTTTTACCTTTTTGACAGGCGGAAGAGGTAAAAGGTTTAACCCGGCAGGCCGGTTACGATTTATTTCGCCTATTACCTCGCCGGCAGGTCGATTATTTTAAATGTCTTTTCATCCAGCCGCGTATAGGTTTTTTGTGCCATTTCAAAAGAGGAGGACGTTAGGGGATGTCTTGCTTCCGGGTGGTGCCATAACATTAATTGGGGTTCCCCTTCTCTATATATCTGCAATTGCTGAACGAGCAGAATTGCCGAAACGGATGTATTGATCAGACCGGTCCGGGCAATAAAAAAAGACTGATCCCTGGCCCGGGTCAATGGTAGTATATCCTGAAAGGGAGCCCCGTCGAAAAGTGCGAGGTCTATATCCAGGTAGTCCAGGTGTGGGTCTTCGCTGTAAAGGGCGATGATATAGGGCGCGTTAATCTGGTAGCGGGATGGCCTTTTATCTTTAAGCGCCGCAAGGACGTTCAGGTGCGGAGTTACTACCGCTGCCGGGTATCGAATAACTCCTACGCCTCTTTTGACGTTCTGGTTTGCAGCGATCAGCGTAATTCTGATGATCCAGCCGGATTCTTCTATTTGCAGATAAGGTGCCCTGCCCGGCTGCCGGATATACTGGTTGATCAGGAATCTTATTTTTCTCTCGGAGGGGGTAGTATAGCTGTGGGCAAGCCATTCGATATTGATATAATGATTTTGTTTTTCTACTTTTTTTAAGGAATCTAAAATAACGGCCTGCAGCGTATCGATGCTCTCATCGATATTCGAATTAGCGGAGCTGGTACATTCGATATAGGTCGTGCCGTTTTCATCTTCGATCTTAAAATCAGGCGTTGGATTGTCGCCTGTTTCAATATTACGGATTGGTAATCTTTTACTTTTAAAATAATGGAAGATGAATAATTCAAACAGCGCTGCGGTATGCTGCTTATTATTTTTTGACCGGAATTTTTTCAGGAATTCAGCTTTCATCAGAAAGCCTTCGCTCCAGCTCTCAATTTTCTTTCTGGCACGGGCAGCTTCGGGAATGGCGGAGGTATTCAGGAAGTTGTAGCGTTCGACCCGGAAACTGTCCCGGCTGGTGTAGGTACGCTCAAATTCATCAAATAACAGCAAAGGCTTCTCCATTGTTAATCTTTGATTTCAGGAAAGGTAGTTTGCCGGGTTCTGTCGACGTCCCATTCAATGAAAGCGGTGTTTTTACCGGCCTGATACTTATAATAAATTTCTTCATAGGGCATACCATCGCGATCAAACAAACAAAAAAGATGCGGGCAGGAGGTCATTTCATCCCCGTCGGGAATAAATGCCGCAATACCTGAATAGGGAATCCGCGCGATACATTTAACCGGTATTACCCGGTATTGAGGATCTTTTAGTCTTTTATCAGAGGAATTATGGATGGGTTCCCATAAACCCTCCTTATTCATGATGATATCAGCGCCAATTCCTGCAGACAGCCAGAGTTCTATCCCGTTATGATACAGATCATAAAAAAAAGTGCGGAACCAGGGACTGATCTTCGTATTTCGCGTTTCAGGTTTATTGGGATAAGTGCGGTCATTTACCGAGCGAATATAAACGTCTTCACTGACAAATTTCAAGCTTGGATCTTTCGAGATCCTTTCGCTGTTAGCCGGATCTTTGATTGTCTGATGATTGAGGATCGCTTTAAGCAACTTGTCCTTTGTTTTAAGGCCCCTGATAATTTCCTGCGCATTGGCTGCTGTCGCCTTTTCTTGTACCGGATCGTCGCCAAAAGCTATAGCTTTAATTTTGGGGTAGGCATATAGAAACGCTTCCAGAGAAGTCGCCGTCCAGATAATCAGTTCAGGAACACCAAGTTCCCGGCAATAAGCGTTGATGTAATCATATTTGACTCTGCTCAGGTCGCATGATACGATCAATAAAATGATATCCGGCATGAGCTGACCGGCAATCATCTTATCAACCATTATTTTCAGATCGCTTCGGCTAACGCTGGCCTGCCGTTTACATTGGATCAGCCAGGTTTCTTTTTTAGCGCCGGGTAATAATCTGGTGCCCTTAATATCAACTCCCCCATCGGAACCGGTTCTGCCAATATGGATTAATTCATGCCAGGTATGCATCGCTTCAAGCAACATGAAGCAAATATCCTCAAATCTCGATGGGTCAAGTACTGAAAACTGAGGTCTGTTTGTGGTTTGTGTAGGCTTAATATTCATTCGTTTTTGTGTTCTTATCAGGAGTCCTGATGTAACTTCATTCAATGGCGTCTTTCTTCTGATAAGCCGAAAAGTAAAATTTATACATCCGGCGTGATTTTATGGGAATTATTGAAAATGAACAATTTAAGGTCAAAAGGCCTTTTTTTCATAACCCGGTGGCCTTCCTTTAAATTCGACGTTTTCGACGCTGGATTGTTGCTCGCTATCCAGCAACGCCACGGGCAGGCTGACTACCTGTGTTGAAAATAGCCCCTGTCCTTTATGCCGGTAGATCATTCTGCGGAAAGGTTGCTGATAAGGGCTGAATGCGATGGAATCACCAAACTCCCCGGTATTACATATAACTACATTACAATAGACCAGGCGTGCGATGGCCTCGGCCAGAAAATAGTAGGATTCTGTATCCTTGTTATGCGAAATGATGATCAGGTGCTGTATGCGGCCTTTATATACGACAAACCTTTCTATGTCGAAAAAATCGGAGCAGATTGCCACGCCCAGGATACCGTAACGATCGGCATCCAGGATGTAAATATCAGGCTGAGAAATCAGATTTGCCTTTCCGATCAGATCTTCTTCTTCTTTCGAATAGAATGTCTTTCCGAAATAGAAGAACGATGTGCTTCTTGATGCCCTCGGGGAGGGCCAGTTTCTGGGGATCATTACGGTAGCGCGGTTGCAGGTCCTGGCTCCTATGTGGACAAAATCCAAACCTGCTATAACTACCGCGCCGGAGGCCGCTGCAAGTTTGCGAACGTCCGGTTCATAACCTAAGGGTACGGAAAGTTCCGGAATAACGATGATATGAGGTTTTTCGTAACCATCCATCAGGTCGGTGAAACCTTTTTTGATTTCTGCCCAGACTTTCTCCTCGCTGGTTTTTACCATTTTAACCGGGGGTGCCGCCGGCCAGGCGATGGAACCTTCCACTACCGTCTGGATAAAACCAATATTGACAAATTCAGCTAGTGTTTTCATGGTGCGGGTTCGTTTTCTTCTTCCATCTGGTCCTGGTAATCTTTACGTTTTAGTTGCATAATGCTGATGGGTGTTAATTGCCGCGGCTGATGCCCGGAAACAGATAACTGCTGCCGCTTGAGGCGGCTTAAGGCAAACTCGACCTGCCGGATAAAATCGTCGATGATGAAGAACTGCGGAGGATCCGATTTGGTATCGTCCTGGTAATCAAATAACAGTTCTTCCAATCCTAAATTAAACTGCGTTTCAAGGTTCCTTTTCGAAAAACAACCGCTTACAATATCCCTCGAATAGGTCGAAATGGCCAGTTCACGTAATTTTTGATTCGACAGGTAAAGTGCTGCCTGTTGCATCCCTAACAGATTCCAGCGTGGGGGCAGCCGGGTGTTTTTGGCCAGTAACATCACAAACAGGGTACCCAGGGCGCGTATTACGGATTGGTTTTCATTTTCCTGGTTGAGTCCAAACTGGGGTGCAAACCGGTTATCAACAATCAGATCGGCTGCTGCGCGGAATGCAACCAGATTTTTCCCGTCACCAAGCAAAATGGTCAATCCTTGCCAGGTGAGTTGTTTTTCCTCGAACCATTTTGCGGGTATACGGAAATTATACGGGTGAATGAATTTATAGTAGGGTTGACTTTTTTCAGAATGGGCGATATCAAAAGCGGATTGTTTGCTCCTGACTTCTTCAGCAACCTGCCTGATCAGCTCTAAGGCGGTCCACTCTCCCAGCCTTGGGTCAAAATGAACAGGCTCGTTTTTTGCGATGATCAGCACGTCGTTTTGTTTTGCTGTCCAGTCTATCCATTGATCCAGGTGGCCATAGTTTTTCTGTATTTTAATTTTTTTTGCGAGTTGACTGAGCAGGCCGTTTTTTGCCAGTCTGGGTTTGCGAGGCTGGAGCTGGGCTTTTTTATAAAACTGATAAAGTAACCCTTCGTTATTTAGCAGTTTAGCGCTGTTGCTTTTGTTTATTTTCTGAAACGCTTTAGGGGCCGCATAGTCCGGATACAACAGTAAGACATTGATGTCCGTTTCCGACCGATAGCCGAGCATTGCGCTGAATGCTGTCCAAAGGCAGGGCGCATTTTTTTGCCCGTTATCTGGTAATTTTTCATAGAGCCACCAGGCCCAGGCACCTCTGGAATATAGCGTTCTGTCTAAAAATTTTGCAGGTTTTTTTGCGAAATCTATCAGCCGGTATTTGCTAACCAGTGATTCATCCAGCTTATCATTTCCGGCAAGATAGTGATCGTTCATAATTCGCAGGATCGCGCCGCAACTAAACTGAAAAAGGTCGAGCGATACCCGCTCGTAGCGTTTTGTGCTCTTACCCAGCGTGTTTTTAAAATACTGAAAAACATCGTCACTAAGTACCATACGAATGAATCTGACGGCTCTTATTTTACGGCGCTGAGGGTAATGCGCGGTTGCTATAATTCCCAGCGCATCGAAAAGCAATGAAGAAAGAACCTGTGCTAAAAGTGCGTGTATGAACGTTAGTGATAAGCTGTTGCTTATCCTTTCGGATTCGAGCTTGCGCAAGGTGGCAAAAACAGCAGAAAGCTTTCCGTGGCCCGATTTAAGCAGGAATTCAATGGTCCGGCTCCACAGCCTGACCTTGTCGTGATTATCCTGTACCGATTTGATCAGCATTTTCAGCGTCTTAGCTGCGAGCTGGTCTTCTGCATTTTTTAATCGCGCCTCTTCAGCGGCGAGTTCCTGCTGGTATTTCTGAATATTGGCTTCGGCATCAGCCTTTTGCGACTCCAGGTTTTGAATGGAGTCACTATGCAATCCGGGTTTTTTAATTTTCTTTTCAATATGCCGGAGGTTTTGCTGATTCAGGCAAAGATCTTTATGGATACGATAGGCTTCATTATTATCGGGCGACAATTGGGGTACCAGAACGGATAACATTCGCGCGGCGAAGGAAACGCGGGTATCTTTTCGCAGTTCATGATCCGGAAATTCTGTCATCAGCAGATGTTCAATATCCGCGATCATCGTTTTCTCTTCGTCCGGCGATAATAAATTAAACGGGGTACCGGCAATCCTGGATACTTTTCCCAATGTCTGTGTCATGAGCGGATTTGGGAAATCCGGATCCAGCTTACACTCGCTTTCCGCTTGCCTGCGCTTCTCAACAGATGGTTCGCCTTTTGAAAGGCATTTAAAGTACTCCGCCAGCGCGGCGGGCTCGGTTTTGCCCGGGTTTAATGTGGTGCCGATCTGGCTTTTATCAATGATAATTTTATATTGCTCAATCCAATCCAGCAATTGTTCAAATGAAGTAGCCAGAATAACGTGGTCGTCAACATAGCGAAAATGAGCGACGTTCCGGTTTTTGAAAAGCCGCGACTGAATCACTCTGTCCACTTCCAGCATAGCCGTGTTGGCCAGAAAACCGGCGACAAAAAGGCCGGTCGGCAGATGCTCATATGCCCCCGGTGTATCGTCCAGGGCAATGAGGTCCAGTTCTTCTTTGGTCCATCCCGCCAGATCAGTCCGGAATTCGAGTAAGCGCTCAATAAGTTGCTTAAAGTCGCCGGCCTGATAGGCCACCGGCAGGTATTTGGCGATATTAATTTTTAAGACCTGCAGGTTGATTTTTGGATAAAACTTTTCCAGGTCCAATGCTGCCCAGTAAAGTCCTCCGTTTGTTCGTTTCTGCCAGTAGGAACTGCTTAGGTACAAAGACTTAAGGGGATGATCTTTCATCTTTTCGTTTTGTTCCAGTACCCGCAATTCCTTTTCATCAAGGTCCAGCCGGAACTGTTTTTCTTCCTTTGTCAGATATTTTGCGGTAATGTTGATATGTCTGCGGTAGAGGGGCCAGCTTTGATTCCATTTACGATAAAGGCTCCTGGTGGTATTCCGATAATAGCCGAATTGCAATTCGTTTTCTCCGCTCGTCAGATTATCTTCATAAAACATGGAGATATATAGCCGGTTCCCATAGCTCCAGGATGGCATTTGGGCATCCAGATAACGTCCGATGATGTTTACTACTGCCAGCCAAATAACCTGGTCGCGTACGCTGATCCAGAATGTCTGCCGGGTCCGGGGACCGTTTTCGTCCCGGGCTTTGGGGTAGGCAACGGGCTGTATAGGGCTTAGCGTATAGGAACCATCAAGGATTTCGCGACTGATTTTTGCCAGTTCATCGTTCAGGACAGCTTCGAACGCTGC
Source organism: uncultured Mucilaginibacter sp. (assembly GCA_964657275.1). Taxonomy (GTDB): domain Bacteria; phylum Bacteroidota; class Bacteroidia; order Sphingobacteriales; family Sphingobacteriaceae; genus Mucilaginibacter. The sequence goes on from CAZZUU010000021.1 coordinate 21,724, forward strand.
AACTTCCAGCTCGTTATACCAGATGTCTCCCGGTTTATAAATGTTTTTAGCCTTTTCCCAGGCCCAGTACAAATTATCAGGATCAGCTATTTTTTTTAATAAAATACTCATTAAGGTCTTTATATGGTTCAGGTATAATTCGTTCTTGTATCGTTTTACCGCGTTCGTAAAATGCGCGCCGGACATTTTGTACGAAAAACCGCCCACCAGCGTCTTTGTCC
>CAZZUU010000022.1:0-8218 GCA_964657275.1 uncultured Mucilaginibacter sp.
GGCGCTTTCCCTTCCACCCGATCCGAGGATAAGGATATTCATGCGGCAAAGATAGTTTTTTGAGTCGGAAAAGTCGGAAAGTCAGTAAAGTCGGAAAGAAAGAATTTGTAAATTTTATCTGCTAATGGATACCTAATTAAATGGCTAAAGCCCCAATACCGATTTCTATTTTGTCCGTTGGTTGAAACCAACGGACAGTAATAAATCAAAATATAAAACAGGCCTTAGCCCAATTGAAAGATGACATTAACTTCTTGTACACCTTTACAGTTTACTGTAAACACTTTTAACTCAATGTACGTATAAGGGCAGGATACGTTTTGTTTAGATTTAACGTATGATTTCGGTATATTTAAGACAAATAATTAGAAAGTAATGCTTACCGGCGAAGTGCAATCAAAATACAGTGAAGTTAGCGGTGTGGATAAACGCAGCAATTTATCACATGCGGAATTTATTAATGATTATGTAAAGCCCTCGCGGCCCGTTGTGCTTACAGATGCCGCTAAAGACTGGAAGGCGATGAAGAAATTTACGCCACAGTACTTTAAGGAAAATTACGCGCACATCAACAAAAACATAAATGGGGTGGTTTATAACATGAGCGATTTTATCGACATGATGCTCACCTCAAGCGCCGAAAACCCCGCACCCTATCCCTATAATTTTGATGTAGAAAAGGTTTTTCCTGAATTGATGGCGGACTTTTTACCCGAAATTATTTACGGCTCGATAGATCGCATTAATCACAAATTAATGCCGCGTACACTGCTTAACGGCACCACGCTATATGAAATATTTTTAGGCGGGAAAGGCTCCAGTTTTCCTTATCTGCATTTTGATGCATTGTTTATGCATACACAGATAACGCAGGTTTACGGTTCAAAGGATTTTATCATGTATCCGCCCGAGCAGACGCCGAGCATGTACCCGTATGCTGATAACCCCAAATTTTCACAAGTGAACTTTTTAGACCCTGACTTTGAAAAATTTCCGCTGTTTAAAGACGCTGTGCCCATTGAATTCACTTTACAAGAAGGCGAAACGCTGTTATTCCCGTCGGGCTGGTGGCATACTACCAAAATCACCGAACCTTGTATATCCCTCGGCCGTGCACAGCTCAATGGCAATAACTGGGACAATTTCATTAACGACCGTTACGTAAACTGGAAAAAGAAAATCTCCTTCGCTGCCGCGCCCGTGTTAGCCTATGGGAAGATAGTAGGCGGTATCATGGATAAGCAGGAGAACTTTTGATTTCACCAATTTCATAAGCAATTTTCATTTAATAATATTGTAATACTTTGACTTCCTAAAAGAAAGGCTAAGGGATTTTTTATTGATACGATATTTCCAACCCTGCAAAAACCAAAATCAGATCTGCATTGTGCATATCGGTACAATCATTCATCAAAAACAATCGGTGTAATCAACTATACTAATCGGTGTAATCCTTCTCAAAAATCGGTGAAATCACATTTAAGTTGTAACTTTGCCTGTCATAATGGCTCATAATTGCTGTGGCGTAATTATTGAGTTCGATGCACCATACGAAGAACAACATGTTAGATTTTATAAGTAAGCTTTTTGGAAGCAAATCAGAACGGGATGTAAAAAGTTTATTGCCGATAGTTGAGAAAGTGAAGGCTGAATATGCCAAACTCGACGGTATAAGCAATGACGATCTGAGATCCAGAACCGTCAATTTTAAACAGACTATTAGTGAAGGTTTAGCCGATATTGACGGCGAAATACAAGCTATCAAGGATAAAACAGAAAATAATCCCGACCTTGAAGTTAGCGAAAAGGTTGCGCTATATACTGAGCTGGATAAACTGGAAAAAGACCGCAACAAAGAGCTGGAAGTTATTTTAATGCGCTTACTTCCCGAAGCTTTTGCGGTGGTAAAAGAAACTGCCCGCCGTTTTAAAGAGAATAAAACCATTGAGGTTACTGCAAGCAAATTTGACCGCGATTTAGCCGCGCGCAAAGCGAACGTGATTATAAAAGGCGATAAAGCCATCCATCATAATACATGGTTAGCTGCAGGCAACGAAGTTACCTGGGACATGGTGCATTATGATGTACAGCTTATTGGCGGTATTGTACTGCACCAGGGGAAAATTTCTGAAATGGCTACGGGTGAAGGTAAAACGTTGGTGGCTACGCTGCCCGCATACCTGAACGCGCTTGCCGATCAGGGTGTACACATTGTAACGGTGAATGACTACCTGGCACGACGCGACTCGGAATGGATGGGGCCGTTGTATGAATTTCACGGTTTATCGGTTGATTGTATCGACAAACATGAGCCAAATTCGGAAGAAAGGCGTAAAGCTTACCAATCGAACATCATATTTGGTACCAATAACGAATTTGGTTTTGATTACCTGCGTGACAATATGACACGCAGCCCGGAAGAGTTGGTGCAAGGAAAACTGCATTACGCCATGGTGGATGAGGTTGACTCGGTTTTAATTGACGATGCCCGTACACCGCTGATTATTTCAGGACCAATACCGCGTGGTGATGAGCACGAGTTTTATGAACTGAAACCACGCATCGAGCGATTGGTGAATGCACAAAAAACCTACGTTAACACGATATTGAACGACGCTAAAAAGCAAATTGCCGAAGGTAAAATAGGCCCCGATGAAGGTGGTCTGTCATTACTGCGGGCCTTCAGAGGATTGCCAAAAAGCAAAGCCTTAATTAAATATTTGAGTGAAGGCGCCAACAGGCAAACACTGTTAAAGTCCGAAAACTTTTACATGCAGGACCAAAGTAAGGAAATGCACAAAGTAGATGCCGAGCTATTTTTTGTTATCGACGAAAAAAACAACCAGGTTGAGCTGGCTGAAAAAGGTATCGAGCTGATCACCGCCTCGGGTGAGGACCCGCACTTTTTTGTGATGCCCGACGTGGGTACCGAAATATCAGAGATCGAGAAATCGGAGCTACCGACAGAAGAAAAAATAGCCCGCAAGGACGAATTGATGCGCGATTTTTCCATAAAATCAGAGCGTATCCACTCGGTTAACCAATTACTGAAAGCTTACACCCTGTTTGAAAAGGATACCGAATACATCCTTGACGACGGCAAGGTTAAAATTGTTGATGAGCAAACAGGCCGTGTATTAGATGGCCGCCGTTATTCGGATGGTTTGCACCAGGCAATTGAAGCGAAGGAAAATGTGAAGGTGGAAGATGCTACGCAAACCTTCGCTACCATTACCCTGCAAAATTACTTTCGTATGTACCACAAGCTTTGCGGCATGACGGGTACTGCGGTGACTGAAGCAGGCGAGTTTTGGGAAATATACAAACTGGATGTGGTTGAAATACCAACCAATACGCCTGCGAGCCGCGAGGACAAGCAGGATTTGGTTTATCGTACTATTCGCGAAAAGTATAATGCTGTTGCGGATGAGATAGTTAAATTAACTACAGCCGGCAGGCCTGTACTGGTTGGAACAACATCTGTTGAGATTTCGGAATTATTAAGCCGTATGCTTAAGTTACGGGGCATTAAACATAATGTATTGAATGCCAAGATGCACCAGAAAGAAGCCGATATCGTAGCTGAAGCAGGTCAAACCAGTACCGTAACTATCGCCACCAATATGGCCGGTCGCGGTACGGATATAAAGCTAGGTGCAGGAGTTAAAAATGCGGGGGGGTTAGCTATTGTAGGAACCGAGCGTCATGAGTCGCGCCGTGTTGACCGCCAGTTGCGTGGCCGTTCGGGCAGGCAGGGTGACCCGGGGTCATCACAATTCTTCGTTTCATTGGAAGATAACCTGATGCGTTTGTTTGGTTCCGAAAGGATATCTAACCTGATGGTGCGTATGGGGATTGAAGAAGGCGAAGTGATACAGCATTCGATGATCTCCAAATCAATTGAGCGTGCACAGAAAAAGGTAGAAGAAAATAACTTCGGTATCCGTAAGCGTTTGCTGGAATATGATGACGTGATGAATTCACAGCGTACCGTTATCTACTCAAAACGTAAAAACGCTTTGTTTGGCGAGCGTTTGGATGTGGACCTGAGCAATACCATTTTTGATGTAGTTGAAGATGTGGTAACCGAATACAAGGAATCGAACAATTACGAAGGTTTCCGTTTGGAAATGATCCGGTTGTTCTCGGTTGATATCGAACTTTCGCATGACGAATTTGTGAGCATCTCAACCAATGCTTTGGTTGACAGAACATTTGGTGAAGTGATAGACTTTTATAAACGTAAGCAGGATGCAATAGCTGCCCAGGCTTACCCCGTTTTAAAGGATGTTTTTGAAACACGCGGCGAATATGTAGAAGATATTGTGGTACCGTTTACTGATGGCATACACGGCATACAGGTATCGGTTCCGCTGAAAAAGGCTATCAAAAATAAAGGGCTTGAGGTTTTTAAATCATTCGAAAAGAATGTTACCCTCTCGCTGATTGATGATGCCTGGAAAGAGCATTTACGTGAAATGGACGAGCTGAAGCAATCGGTACAAAATGCGGTTTACGAACAAAAGGACCCGCTTTTGGTTTACAAGTTTGAAGCTTTCGAGCTGTTCCGCCAAATGCTGGCAAGCGTGAATAAGGAAATGGTGAGCTTCTTATTCAGGGGCGGCATACCTGTTCAGCAAAATCCGGATGAGGTACGCGAAGCAAAACCTCAGCCAAAACTCGATCTAAAAAAGTTACGGACATCAAAACCCGAACTCGTTGGCGAAGCTAATGGCGCAGGCATGCAAGACTTCCGCGAGTTGCAAAAAGCAGCTCCGGTTAGGGTGGAGCAAAAGATCGGCAGAAACGACCCTTGTCCATGCGGCAGCGGTAAGAAATATAAAAATTGCCACGGCGTAGGGATGGTATAATACAAGTAATTGTCATTGCGAGGAGGAACGACGCGGCAATCTCTTAACTATCCTGACGGACAATATAACGGCTTTGCATGGCGACGAGATTGCCGCGCTACGCTCGCAATGACAAACCATTACTTACTATGAAAAAAGCAACATCTTATCATAAAGCTAAATTTAGCCCAATAAGGTGTTGCTTTTTTTTATTGCTGTTATCAGCTCCTTTCATTTCATTTTCACAAACGCGCGGGACGGTTGAGGTGGTAAAAGATTCGTTGATCGACACGCTTATCGCGAAAAGATCGACGCTGCTAAAAACAAACACCCCGGCAAGCGGCGACCAGGAATATGGCTTCCGTGTACAGATATTTTTTGGATCAAACCGCCAGGCGGCGTATAGCGCACAAACAAAATTCAGAGATCAATATCCTGAATTTCGCACCTATATTTCTTATACCGAGCCCAATTTCAGGGTGCAGGCGGGTGATTTCAGGACGCGTTTGGAAGCTGAAAAATTGAAGAACGAACTGATCAAAGCATTTAGCAGCCTGTTTATAATTTCGGGGAAAATAAATCCTCCCAAAACCGATACATCCAATGATTAAAGAACAGATAAGGCAATTATCAAAAGACATTTTTAATGATGTGGTAGCCAACCGCCGCCATTTGCATTCGCATCCCGAACTTTCCTTTCATGAGGTAGAAACCTCTGTATTTGTTGCCAATAAGCTGGAAGCAATGGGTTTGGAATACCATAAAATGGCTGATACCGGCCTGGTGGCTTTAATTAAAGGCGACAAACCATCGGATAAAGTGATTGCCCTGCGCGGGGATATGGATGCCCTGCCGATTACCGAAGCCAACGATGTACCATACAAATCACAAAACGTTGGCGTAATGCACGCCTGCGGCCACGATGTGCATACCTCATCCTTATTAGGCACCGCAAAAATATTAACCGACTTAAAAAGCGAGTTTGGCGGTACCGTTAAGCTGATATTTCAACCGGCTGAAGAAAAATTACCCGGCGGCGCAAGCCTGATGATAAAAGAAGGTGTATTAGAAAATCCAAAGCCTTCGGCAGTTTTCGGGCAGCATGTAATGCCTTTGATCGACGCCGGTAAGGTAGGTTTCCGCGCCGGTAAATACATGGCCTCGACGGATGAATTGTATGTCACCGTAAGGGGAAAAGGCGGTCATGGTGCACAACCGCAGCAAAATGTTGACCCGGTTATAATTACTGCGCATATTTTAACCGCATTACAGCAGGTAGTGAGTCGTTTTGCCGATCCTAAAAGTCCGTCAGTGCTTTCATTTGGCAAAGTGATTGCCAATGGCGCCACCAATGTTATCCCCAACGAGGTTTACCTGGAAGGCACATTCAGGACGATGGATGAAAAGTGGCGCAGCGAGGCTCATATCAAAATGAAAAAAATGGCCGAAGGAATGGCCGAAAGCATGGGAGCTACCTGTGAGTTTAATATAATGAGGGGATATCCATTCCTGATCAATGAAGAAAAATTAACCGCCGCCGCACGTGGTTTTGCAGAAGATTACCTGGGCAAAGAAAACGTGCTCGATCTGGATATATGGATGGCCGCCGAAGATTTCGCTTATTACACCCAGGTTGCCGACAGTTGCTTTTACCGCCTGGGCACACGTAACGAAAGTCGCGGCATAACCTCATCTGTCCATACCCCTACTTTTGATGTGGATGAAACAGCACTGGAGTTAAGCACCGGGCTTATGGCATATATGGCTATTAAGCAATTGGGGAATTGATTATATTTGGATTAGTATAAACTTTATCACTTTATATTATGAAGTTATTTTTCCTAACCTGCTTAGCGTTTATGTTGTTTAATAACTGCAACAACCAAGTGCTCGGTCAGTCCATTCCCGTCGCAAATCTTAAAGAAAACAAAAAGATAGATGACTTAATGAGCCGATTGTTGAAAGACAAACGAGAAACGGTACAAATAGATAAAAATATATCATCGGATAGCTGTTGGTATTTACAAATATTCCGATTTGATGAAAGCAATGCCTCGTTTCAAATTAAGCCGGCCAGCAGGACTGCTATAAATTTTTTTGTTAATAACCTTGAGCGTCATAAACAGCGATATGGCTTTTTTAGTTACAAAGGAAATTTTGTGTTGGTTTGGTGCGACGAGGATTGGTCTGACTATTTTTCAACATCCGACTCATACAGTTCATTTAAATTTCTTTTTCATTCAACATTCAGCAATGACCCCGACGAGGAGCGACAATACTATTGGATACACTATAAAATAACCAGTGGCGTTATTTCAGTTGAAGCCGGACCTCCGCCAGTGGCAGCACCAGCAAATAAATGAAAAGAAGTATTCTTCTCTCTTTCTGCTTTCTCCTTTTCGCTTTCGGCTCAAAAGCCCAGCAAATCAAGCGTTTTAATCCCGATACCATCCGCACTATTGTTATCGATTCTTTGGTAAATATCCATTCACACCGCTTAAATGCACAGGATTTTATTGATGCCGTGATGGCCGATACCGGCTTTTACCGTGCATTTTATAATATGAAAAATTATGCCTTCACTGCAGAAAACCGGATCTACACCTATGATAAAAAGAACCGGGTTGATGGCAAAATATACCGTAAATTAAAGCACAGCAACGTAAACGGCAAACATAAAATCGAATACATTGCCAAACAGGACAGCGGGTCGTTGTATAAAAGCAACGGCAAGTACCAACTTTACACGGTTGAGATGTTTGATTATATTTTTATGAATGCCAATAATTCCGATTTCGTAAAAGAGTCGGACGGTTCGGGTAAAAACGAAACCTATAAAGACAAATTGAAAACGCTGATATTCACACCGGGGCGTAGGGTAAAGGGCATTCCGTTTGTGAGCAGCAAAACAGAGATATTTTCGCCAGACCTGCGCGATTATTATTACTATCGCTTTTCGCGCGGAAAATATTTGGATACCATACCGGTATATATATTCAGGGTGATGAGAAAGCCAAGTGAAGCAGATGGCGATGTGATCATCAAAGAAATGACCACCATATTTGATATGCGCAATTTCGAAATACTGGGCCGGTATATCGACATGAAATACAGCAACTTTCTGTTCAGCTTTGATGTGCAGATGAAAATTGAGCTCAATAAGTTCGACGGAGAACTGCTGCCTACCAAAATAACTTACCAGGGCACCTGGGATATCCCCTTCCACAAAACAGAACGCGCCAGCTTTTTGATTGTGCACAAGGATTATAAGAAGGAATAGGGATTACACCGATTTAGGAGGAATGATTTCACCGATTATCAGGAGCATTTACAAAAAAACTTACGAAGTTTTAAAAACTTCGTAAGTT
>CAZZUU010000022.1:8228-21402 GCA_964657275.1 uncultured Mucilaginibacter sp.
GTAAGTTTCAAAACCGGTGCTTTCTGCGGCTTCTTTGATTACCTGGTTTCGCTTTACCAACAATCGTCGCATATACCGCCCAAGAAAAAGAAAATTAACCAGTGTACCAATCCATCCGTAAGGAGATTCAAAAATAAAAATATCCTTCATCACGGTCGCACCGTTTACAGCTAGGAAAATATGCTCATGCCTGAAGCTTTTGAAGGCACCTTTAACCATTTCATCCGTAAATGAGTTGGGATAATCAAATTGAGTAATTTTGGAGGTCAGCGTTTGCCATACACCCAAATGTTTGGCCTTCCAGGTAACCGTTTCACCTAATGCGATCAGGCCGCTTGTTCGCCCGGCAATAGCTTGCTCCCCGGTTTGTTTTGTAGATATTATATGAAGATCGATACTTCTCGCCAAATCGAAACAACGCTCAATAGGCGCATTGATATGGGTTGATAATCCTATTTGCATGATTGCACTGATTTAAATAGTGATTTCACCGATTTTAGAGGAACAAATCAGTGAAATCAATCCAATAATCGGTGTAATCCTAATCAAAACTCCGCGTTTTTAGGATATCTCGGGAAAGGGATCACGTCCCTGATATTACCCATACCGGTAACGAACAATACCAAACGCTCAAAGCCTAGGCCAAAGCCGGCATGCGGACAAGCGCCGAACCGGCGGGTATCCAAATACCACCATAGCTCGTCTTTGGGTATATTCATTTCGTCCATGCGTTGCTCCAACTTGTCCAAACGCTCTTCACGCTGCGATCCGCCTACAATTTCGCCGATACCGGGGAAAAGAATATCCATAGCGCGTACGGTTTCACGTCCGTTAGCATCCGGCTCATTCTGGCGCATGTAAAATGCCTTTATCTCTTTCGGGTAATCGGTAAGGATCACCGGTTTTTTAAAGTGTTTTTCAACCAGGTAACGCTCATGTTCCGACTGCAGATCTGTTCCCCAGCCTTCAACAGGGTATTGAAATTTCTTCTTCTTGTTTGGAGTTGATTCCTTTAAGATGTCGATAGCTTCCGTATAAGTGAGGCGTTCAAAATCGTTATCTAAACAAAATTGCAGCTTTTCAATTAACGACATTTCGGAACGTTCCTGTTGCGGCTTTTGCTTTTCTTCTTCCAGTAACCGCTGCGATAAAAACTCAATGTCTTCGGCATTTTTATCCAAAGCGTAGCTGATCACATATTTTAGCAGTTCTTCGGCAAGGTCCATGTTATCGGTAAGGTCATAGAAAGCCATTTCGGGCTCTATCATCCAAAACTCTGCGAGGTGACGGGTAGTATTTGAATTTTCGGCCCTGAAAGTTGGCCCGAAGGTATAAATATCGCTTAGTGCCATTGCCGCCAGTTCGCCCTCCAGTTGCCCGGAAACGGTAAGATTGGTGGCCCGGCCAAAAAAGTCTTCTTTAAAATCAATTTCACCATCCTGAGTTTTTGGCGGATTGCTCAAATCAAAATTGGTAACGTGAAAAGTTTCCCCTGCCCCCTCGGCATCCGAAGCGGTTATGATGGGCGTATGCAAATAAACGAAACCCTTGTCCTGGAAAAATTGGTGCACCGCAAAGGCAAGGCTGTTACGCACCCTGAATATGGCCCCGAATGTATTGGTACGAAAACGCAGGTGCGCCTTTTCGCGCAAAAATTCAAGGGTTTGGCGTTTTGGCTGTAACGGGTATTCCTCCGGATCACAATCGCCCAAAATCTCTATCTCTTTTGCAATAACTTCAACTTTTTGTCCCTGGCCCAGGGAAGGCGTAAGTTCGCCGGTAACGCTAATGGCAGCACCAAAAGTTATGCGTTTAAGTAAAGCAGGATCTGTGTTTTCAAAATCGACAACAATTTGAATGTTGCCATTTGTTGAGCCATCATTTAAAGCAATAAAACGGTTTTGGCGGAATGCCCGTACCCATCCTTTAACAGTAACTTCAATACCTGTTTGTTCACTCTCCAGTAATGCTTTTATCTTTATCCGGCGGCTCATAGCGTATATAAATTGAGCGGCAAAAATACAATTATTTGGTTTATCAGCGGTGGGTATAAACCGAATTTATCGCAGCATGATGTTTTTTAGTGGGTATTCAAAAAGGAGTTTTTCCATATACGGCATCCTTAGTGCATCTTTAAAAGCCTGGGCATGCTTTGCATGGTGCATATCGCTCGATATAAAATCAACCAACTGATGATCTATCAGCGTCTCTGCCATTTTTTTTGATTCTTTGCCGTAATAGCCAGTAAGTGCTATAGAGTTTATTTGCAAATTCAGGCCCCATTCGCGGAAATTTCTAAGCTGTTCGATATCAATATAGGGATAACGCTCGGGGTGGGCCAAAATAGGTTTATAACCCTGCGCCTTTAATTTTTGAATAATGGGCACTACATTGGGGGGCATACTCACAAACGAAAATTCAAAAAGCACATAGTTATCGCCCATCGTCATCAGCTTGTTGTTATCGATACGATCCTCAAAGGTTTCATCAAAGTAATGTTCGGCGGCAGCCTCAATATCAATGTCTATCTGCTGTTTTTTTAATTCGGTTTTGAGGACAGCAAGCGCCCCATTAATGGTTTCGGCTGTATTGCGATAATAATCAGCCATGATGTGGGGCGTCGCAATTATTTTTGTGATGCCCAGTTCCATCATTTTCTTTATCAACATGATAGATTCTTCTGGCGTTTGGGCGCCGTCATCTATTCCGGGTAACACATGCGAGTGCATGTCCACCACTAAGTTGTTGTAATCGAAGGTGATCTCTTTACGTACTTCGGTTTTTTTAAACCAATTGAACATTTTTAGCGGTTATTATATTGTCCGTTGTAATATTGCTGATAGTGTCCGGACGTCACATCATTCAGCCATTCGTCATTTGCCAGGTACCAGTCAACCGTTTTCTCCAACCCTTCTTCAAAAGTGATCGACGGCACCCAACCTAATTCGTTTTTTAGTTTCGATGCATCGATGGCGTAACGCAGATCGTGCCCGGCCCTATCGGTCACAAATGTAATTAAAGATTCAGATGTTCCTACCGGCCTGCTTAATTTCTTGTCCAGTATCTGGCACAACAATCTAATCAGGTCAATGTTTTTCCATTCGTTATGGCCGCCTATATTATAGGTTGAACCGGCTTTGGCTTTGTGGAAAATAACGTCAATTGCACGTGCATGGTCCTCAACCCACAGCCAGTCGCGTATGTTCTCGCCTTTGCCATAAACCGGCACGGGCTTGTTTTGCTTAATGTTATTGATGGCGAGCGGTATCAGTTTCTCGGGGAAATGGTACGACCCATAATTGTTGGAGCAGTTTGATATTACGGTATCAAGCCCGTAAGTATCGTGATAGGCCCGCACAAAATGATCAGAACCGGCTTTTGAAGCCGAATAGGGCGAATGCGGATCATACCCGGTTTCTTCGGTAAACATACCGGTTTCTCCTAATGAACCATACACTTCGTCGGTTGATACATGGTAAAACCTTGTTTTATCATAACGTCCCTTCCAAACCCTTAAGGCTGTATTTAAAAGGTTGGCGGTGCCAACAACGTTGGTCATCACAAACTCAAGCGGGTTGGTGATGGAGCGGTCGACGTGCGACTCTGCGGCAAGGTGTATAACTGCATCCGGCTGTTCATCTGTAAAAAGTTTATTGATAAAATCGATATCAACAATATCACCTTTTACAAAACTATAATTCGGCTCGTTTTCAATATCGCGAAGATTAGCAAGGTTACCTGCATACGTCAGTTTATCGAGGTTGATAATATTATACGAAGGGTAGTTTTTTACAAAACGACGCACCACGTGCGACCCAATAAAGCCCGCACCGCCGGTGATAATTATCTTTTGCATTTGTTTATAATGGATTTTCAGACAAATACTTTTCCCACTCCCAGGCCGATGACATCATCGTACCGATGCCCAACTCTGCACGCCAGCCCAATCCCTTTTCTGATTTAGTTACATCACCCCACACCTGCTCCACATCGCCGCCGCGGCGAGGCCCAATCTCGTAATTTAATTTTACGCCGGTTGCGCTTTCAAAAGCATTGATTATTTCTAATACCGAGTTACCTTCGCCGGTGCCTAAGTTATATACATCATACCCTTTAAAGCCCGGCTTTTCCATTAGTTTTAGAGCGGCAACGTGGGCTTTCGCCAGATCCACCACATGGATATAATCGCGTACACAGCTACCGTCCTTTGTATTATAATCATCGCCAAAAACGGTTATCTTCTCGCGTTTGCCGATAGCCGTTTGTGTGATAAAAGGAATCAGGTTTTGAGGAACACCGATGGGCAACTCCCCTATCAAAGCCGTTTCATGAGCACCTACCGGATTAAAATACCGCAGGGCAATAACCTTTTGCGCACTGCCGGAAGCTACGGCATCCCTTAATATTTCTTCAGATATCTGTTTGGTGTTTCCATAAGGTGATTCAGCGGGCTTTACAGGGGCATCCTCCGTTACCGGCAAAACATCAGGCTGGCCGTAAACAGTACAGCTTGACGAAAAAACAATATTTACAGGCTGGCCCTCATAGGCATTTAATATATTAACAAGCGAATAAAAATTATTGCGATAATATTTCAAGGGCTTCGCTACCGATTCACCAACAGCCTTAAAAGCCGCAAAATGAATAATGCCGGATATATCCGGTTCAGCGGCAACCAGCGCTTTTACCTTCTGTTCGTCGCAGAGATCCATCTCGTAAAAAGCAGGCTTAAAACCTATAATTTTACTAAGCTGTTCCAATATTTTGGGATCGGAGTTCGACAGATCGTCAACAATCACCGGTTCATAACCCGAGTTTATTAATTCAACCACGGTATGTGAACCTATGTATCCTAAGCCACCTGTTACTAATATTTTAGCCATTAATTTTTGTTAAAATAGGTAAAATCTTTATGCTGAATTTCCTTTTCGGGCAGCGATTTAAAGTATTCATAAGTTATTTTCAAACCTTCGCTCCGCGAGACTTTGGGTTCCCAGCCTAACATACTTTTAGCCTTGGTAATATCCGGCCTGCGTTGTTTCGGATCATCTGTCGGCAAAGGCAGGCTGATCAGTTTTTGATCAGTGCCTGTTAATTTAATGATCTCTTCGCCAAACTGCCTAATGGTTATTTCATCCGGGTTTCCTATATTCATAGGCTGTGCATAATCGCTGAAAAGTAAGCGGTATATACCCTCAACCAAATCATCCACATAACAGAAAGACCGGGTTTGTGAACCATCGCCAAACATGGTTAATGATTCACCCCGTAAAGCCTGGCCAATAAACGCTGGCAATACACGGCCATCATTTAGCCGCATACGCGGGCCATAGGTATTAAAAATTCTTACAATGCGGGTTTCTAAGCCATGAAAAGTATGGTATGCCATGGTAATGGCTTCCTGAAAACGCTTTGCTTCGTCATACACGCCGCGAGGGCCAACGGGGTTAACATTGCCCCAGTACTCTTCAGGCTGGGGGTTAACGTTAGGGTCGCCGTAAACTTCGGATGTTGACGCAATCAGCATACGCGCATTTTTAGAACGGGCTAAACCTAAGAGATTATGGGTACCTAATGAACCCACTTTTAAAGTCTGGATCGGTATTTTTAAATAATCGATTGGGCTGGCGGGCGAAGCAAAGTGAAGTATATAATCAAGCTGCCCCGGTACATAAACAAATTTAGAAACATCGTGGTTATAAAACTCAAAGTTTTCCAGTTTAAAAAGATGTTCAATGTTGCGCAGGTCGCCTGTTATCAGGTTATCCATGCCAATAACATGGTAATCTTCTTTTATAAACCTGTCGCACAGGTGTGAACCTAAAAAACCGGCTGCGCCGGTTATTAATATTCTTTTACGTGATGCCATTATTCTACAAGTTTCCTTCCTATGCTGTTATAGTAATAGCCGCAGTCGATCATCTTATCTAAATCATATAAATTACGACCGTCAAAGATCACTTTGTTTTTCAATAGTTTCTCCATCTGGTCAAAATCAGGCGTTCTGAATAACGACCATTCAGTAACTATCAATAACGCGTCAGCATCTTTTAATGCATCGTACTGGTCAATGGCATAATTGATTTTGTCGCCAATTAGGTTTTGTACATTTTTCATTCCTTCCGGATCGAAAGCTGTTACGGATGCACCCGCGGCTAACAAATCGTCAATGATATATAATGCAGGCGCTTCGCGGATGTCGTCCGTTTCCGGCTTAAATGCCAGACCCCAAAGTGCAAACTTTTTGCCTTTTAAATCGCCCTTAAAGTATTTTTTTACTTTTTCAACCAGTACTGTTTTCTGTATCTGGTTTACTTCCATTACAGAATTTAATATCCTGAAATCATATTTATTTTCCTCGGCTGATTTTGCAAGCGCCTGTACGTCCTTCGGGAAGCAGCTACCGCCATAACCTATACCCGAAAATAAGAATCTTTTGCCAATACGTTCGTCAGAGCCAATTCCTCGTCTAACCATATCTACATCCGCACCAACCAGTTCGCAAAGGTTAGCAATTTCATTCATGAAGGATATTTTAGTAGCCAGGAAAGAGTTGGCTGCATATTTTGTCAATTCTGATGAACGCTCGTCCATAAATATCACCGGGTTACCCTGGCGAACATAAGGGCCATATAACTCGCCCATTAATTTACGTGCACGTTCGTCACGTGTTCCCACAACTACGCGGTCGGGTTTCATAAAGTCTTCCACGGCAACACCTTCGCGCAAAAACTCAGGGTTTGATACCACTGCAAATTCAACTTCTGTATTTGCCTTCATTACCGCAGTTACTTTATCTGCCGTACCTACCGGCACGGTTGATTTTGTTACGATAACTTTGTAATCGGTGATCAGTTGCGCAATGTCTTTAGCTGCACCCAGCACATAGCTCAGGTCGGCAGAGCCATCGCCGCCCGGAGGGGTTGGCAACGCAAGGAAAATTATTTTTGCTTCGGCAATGGCTTCGGCCAAATTTGAAGTAAAGTGTAAACGTTTTTGGATAATGTTTCTGAAGAAAAGCAATTCGAGGCCCGGTTCATATATAGGCAATTGCCCCTCCTGCATCATTTTTACCTTTTGTTCGTTTATATCGACGCAAATTACCTGGTTTCCCGTTTCAGCTAAACATGTACCCGTAACCAGCCCAACATAGCCTGTCCCAACAACAGCAATTTTCATAAGTAGTGTTTTGTTAAGTTGTTAATTATTTTATGCACTCTATTGGCTAATGATAGCCTTTTTGTTTTTTATTTGTTAGTATTTTAATGCACCCCGCGGGCTCGTGATCGCCCTGTTTGTGTTTTTGTGACTACATTTATGCCCTGCTAAGTTAATAATTCAATTTTAAAATGCTTGTACTATATAATATCGGGATCCAATTATATTTCTGTACAATATGGCTAGCCTCATTTTTTAACAAAAAAGCCCGGCTTTGGGTAACTGGCCGGAGCAATCAACGCCTTATACGCTTTACCGACTGCATTTGGTTTCATTTTGCCTCACTTGGCGAATTTGAGCAGGGCCGGCCTGTCCTGGAGCAAATGCGTGCCCTGCATACCGAAACTAAAATAGTGATTACTTTTTTTTCGCCCTCGGGTTACGAGGTGCGAAAAAACACATCGCTGGCCGACGCAGTTTATTACCTCCCGCTGGATACCGCCAAAAATGCAAGCGATTTTATTGACACCCTTCAACCTAAGATGGCCATTTTTACCAAATACGAATATTGGTACCATCATTTCGAGGAAATGAACACGCGTGGCCTGCCTTTGTTTGTTATTTCGGGTATTTTCAGGCCACAACAGGTTTTTTTTAAATGGTATGGCGGCTTACACCGACGGATGCTTGGTTTTGTAAAACACTTTTTTGTTCAGGACGAAGCCTCAAAACTATTGCTTCAAACTGCCGGCGTAAACAATGTAACGGTAAGCGGCGATACCCGTTTCGACAGGGTGTGGGCCAATGCGCAAAATCCAAAAACTTTACCTGCGATTGAAGAATTTAAAAACGGGCAAAAACTATTTATTGCCGGCAGCACCTGGCCACAGGACGAAAAACTGGTTGCAGCATTGGTAACCCAATACCCCGACTGGAAATTCATATTCGCACCGCATGAGATCGGTGAAGAAAAAATAAATGAATTAATTGGCCTTTTACCGGGAGGATCTACAGTTAGATTTTCCCAAATCTCTAATCTCCAATCTCCAATCTCTAACCACCAAATCCTTATAATTGACAACATAGGCATGCTTTCATCTCTATATTATTACGGGAATATCGCTTATATCGGCGGAGGATTTGGTGCGGGCATTCATAATACATTGGAGGCTGCGGCTTTTGGCTTGCCGGTTATATTCGGGCCAAATTATTCCAAATTTAAGGAGGCGAATGACCTTATTACGTTAAAAGCGGGGTTTAGTGTGGCGGATGCCGTTGATTTAAAATCGATAACTGAACGCTTAATGGATGATGAGTCTTATAATGCAGCAAGTGCGAAAATAAAAGCCTATGTAAAAGATCATACCGGGGCTACGCAAATGATTGTTGATCATATCAATGTGGTTGATTGAGTTAATAACAGTTTTGAGAAACAAAATCGCATACAAAAAGTGATCATCGCCATATCCGTTACCTTATTTTTTCTTGTGCTGCGTTTCACGGTAACGGTTTTTAATTTCATTTCGAACCCGAAGTTAACACGCGTTAACAAACGTTATGACGCCCTGGTATCTATTTTAATTCCCGTCCGCAATGAAGAGCATCGTATCTTATCCCTGCTCGAATCCATAAAACAACAGGATTATAAAAATTATGAGGTAATTATTTATGATGACGATTCAACCGACCGTACCTATGAAGTTTGTGTGCAGTTTGCAGCCGGTGATTCGCGCTTTAGCATAATTAAAGGCGCTAAACTGCCCGACGGCTGGCTGGGTAAAAATTATGCGTGCAACCAATTGGCAAAACAGGCACACGGCAACTATTTTTTATTTTTAGATGCAGATGTGAAAATAACGGCAAATTTTATCAACAGCGCCGTTCATCGTATGCAATTGTACAATTTAGGCTTACTGAGCATTTTTCCTAACCAGGATATGAAAACTATCGGCGAAAAAACAACCGTGCCGCTTGCTAATTATCTTTTGCTGAATTTGCTGCCGTTGCGGCTGGTGTATCTTACTAAAAGCCCTATGTTTTCTGTAGCCTGCGGTCAGTGTATGTTGTTTGACGGTGATACTTACCGGAAAAATGAATGGCACAAGCAGGTAAAAAATAAAATGCCTGACGATACCGAAATTATGAAACTGGTAAAAGCCAAATTATACAATGGCGAGGCTCTGTTGGCAAACGGCATGGTAAACAGCCGCGACTATAAAAATTATCGCGAAGCCATAAATGGTTTTAGTAAAAACCTGATCGTGGCTTTTAATTACAATGTTTTCACCCTGCTTATCTATATTTTAGTGGTGATAGGCGGGCCGATGATCATATTGACGACGCTTAACCTCAACCTCATCTTTTTTATGACCGGGTTGATCGTACTTACGCGTGTAATGATCTCTTTATCTACGGGTCAGCAAACCGGATATAATATCTTACTCCATCCGATGCAGATGATTAATCTGGTTATTATGGCATTTTTATCGATACAGAGGTATCTTACAAGGAGCATTATATGGAAAGGAAGGAAGATTTAGTTATTTCGGAATTCGGATGTTCGATTTCGGATTTGTGACATGCGGCGCGTGACTTAATCGATTCCAAGACTAATGAACCGTTGAACCAATGAACTTTAATATGTAATTTTGCACCGCAATGGGACAGCATCAGTTACAGGTTACTATCGATAAGGATTCGGGCTTTTGCTTTGGAGTGGTTTATGCCATTGATATGGCGGAGGAAATTCTGGAAGAGGACGGCTACCTTTATTGCCTGGGTGACATTGTGCATAATGACGAAGAGGTGGAACGCCTGAAGGCGAAAGGCTTGCGCATTATAGAGCACGGCGATCTGAAAGACCTGAGTAACGAAAAAGTACTGATCCGCGCACATGGCGAGGCTCCTGACACCTACCGTACCGCTTTAGAAAACAACATTACGCTCATAGACGCATCATGCCCGGTGGTGCTTAAATTGCAGAACCGTATCAAAACATCCTTCGACGCCAACGAAAAGATACTGATCTTTGGCAAGCACGGCCACGCCGAAGTGGTGGGTTTACAGGGGCAAACTAACGATGAGGCACTGGTTTTCCAGGATATTGCCGAACTGGATGATGTTGAACTACCGCAGAACATTACGCTTTACAGTCAGACCACTAAAAGCATGGAGAAATTTTACCATGTGAAAGACCAGCTTTTGGCTCGCGGATATAACCTTAAAGCAAACGATACCATTTGCCGCCAGGTATCTAACCGCGACCACGACCTGCCGCAGTTTGTAAGCCAGTTTGATAAAGTCGTTTTTGTTTCGGGCCGCAAATCGTCGAACGGTAAGGTTTTATTCGAAGTTTGCCGCAAGCACAACCCCAATACCTTTTTTATATCATCCAGCAGCGAGCTCAATATCGACCTCTTTGCTCCGGGTGATAAAGTCGGCATTGCCGGAGCCACCTCCACCCCCATGTGGCTGATGCAGGAGGTTAAAGCGGAGTTGGAGAAGTATTAGCCCCCCGGCCCCCTGAAGGGGAAGTTTTTGACTGCAATAGTCAGTAGTGACCTTATAACCAAGGTTACTCCCGGCGATTCAAAATAAATAGTCACCAATTACTCACAATTCACTACTCACTATTCACCACTCACCATTTTATCTTATTTTCGCCCTCTGAATACTATGGCAAAAAAAGGAGTTTTACTGGTTAATTTGGGTACGCCCGATAGTCCGGAAACAAAGGATGTCCGCAAGTACTTAAATGAGTTTTTGATGGACCCGCGCGTTATTGATATTAACCCTATATCGCGTACACTGTTGGTAAAAGGTATTATCGCTCCGTTCCGCAGTCCGAAATCAGCTAAGCTATATCAGCAAATATGGAGCAAGGAAAATGGTTCGCCCTTGCTGCATTACAGCAAATTACAGCACCAGGCATTGCAGCAACGCCTTGGCGACGACTACCATGTCGAGTTGGCCATGCGCTATCAAAGCCCTTCTATCGAATCAGCATTGAACCGCTTAAAAACTTCGCTGGTTGAAAGTATCCAGGTTATTGCCCTGTTCCCTCAATATGCGTCTGCAAGTACAGGTTCTGTTTATGATAAGGTGATGGAACTGTTAAGGCAGTGGCCCACTATCCCATCCGTTTCGTTTGTGAATTCGTTTCACGATAATGAGCTGATGATAGAAACGTTCGCCAATAACGGCAAAAAATATCAGCCTGAAACTTACGACCATATCCTGTTCAGTTTCCATGGTTTACCACAGCGACAACTGATAAAATGTGATCATACCCATAACTATTGCTTAAAAGTTGACGGGTGCTGTGAGTCTTTAAACGACGCCAATAAATATTGTTATTCGGCACAATCGCATCACACTGCGAAGCTGATCGCCGAAAAGTTAAACATCCCCAAAGAAAAATACACTATTTGCTTTCAATCCCGCTTAGGAAATGATCCATGGGTACAGCCCTATACCAGCCAGGTGGTGGCCAAACTGGCTAACGAGGGCAAAAAACGCCTCCTTGTTTTCTGCCCTGCGTTTGTTGCCGATTGCCTGGAAACCGTTTATGAGGTAACCGAAGAATACGGCGCGGAATTCCGTGCACTGGGCGGCGAACACGTGCAATTAGTGGAAAGCCTGAACGATGCGCCAACATGGATTGATGCGCTGGAAAAGATGGTGCGGGAGAATCATTTCTAAAACTGCTGCACTACCGGGATAAATAAAAATCAAACTCCCGGCATCCGCGACATCACGTAAGCAATTTCTCTATTAATTCTACCACACCCCAGGCACGTTTATACGTTGCCGCTAATACTTCAATATAAAAAAACCTGTTTTGCGCACGGCTTCGCCGTTGGATACATACTCGATCAGATAAAAATAAGTACCGGCCTGCTGTAAGATACCCGTTATGTTTGAGTGGCCATCGAAAACTTTACTAATATTATCATAACCCGTAGTTTTATATATCTCCACGCCCTGCATATTAACGAGCGTTACCTTGTTTTGAGGATAGTTTTGAATATTATCAATAGTAAGCACATCATTGATGCCGTCTCCGTTTGGTGATATGGCCGGATGTACTGCCACATCTACATTTTGAAAACTATCCGGCTGGTATTCGAGCGAGGTCAGTGCAAAGCTGCTGCCGTTTGGCGCCGTTCCCTCTCTGGTAACAACTATGGTATAGGTGTTTGATGTAACGCCATCCCTGCCCGTTACGTTCACCAATATGTTATTAGGTCCCGCCACCAGCGGCAAATTAGCAGAAGCCGTTCCCGATTTTACGGTTATCCCGTTAACAGTTACCGTAAAACTGGCCTCGCGTGCTACCGGCGTTACCCGGATGGATGATATGGTTCGGCCTACCCGCTCTGTATAATCGTTGGTTGTAGATACAAACACTGGCGATAATGTCCCTGTACTTACCGTTAAGCTGGTAAGTGTTGGCGGAGATGCCCCGCTAACCCGCGTTACAATTACCGTATAACTTTTTGTCGTTATACCATCCTGCGCGGTTACTATGGTTACAAAAGTATTGGCTCCTACCGTTAATGGGATACTCGCAGATGCCGTGCCTGAACTTACCGAGCTACCGTTAACAGTCACTGTAGCTGCCGGATCTGCTAACGTTGGGGTAGCTGTAATTGATGTGACTGTGTTGCCAACCGATGCCGTGTAGCTTGTTGTACCGCTTGCGAATACTGGCGACAGCGTCCCGCTGCTGAGGCTAAGATTGGCAAGATTTGCGTTTGTCGCTACTGCCCTTGTTACCACAACAGAATATGTTTTCGTGGTTATACCATCCTGCGCAGTTACCATGGTTGTGATAGTATTGGTCCCGACAGTTAACGGAATAGCTGCTGACGCTGATCCTGATGGCGTTGCACTCCCGTTAACGCTCACCGATGCTGCCGGATCGGCCAACGTTGGGGTTAAGGTTACTGATGTAACGGTGTTGCCGACCGATGCCGTATAGCTTGTTGTACCGCTTGCAAATGCAGGCGACAAG
>CAZZUU010000023.1:0-13361 GCA_964657275.1 uncultured Mucilaginibacter sp.
ATCAGGTACAAGAACTCATGCTGGTATAAAGGCTTGGATCGAGGCTCATTACAAAAACCTGTAATAGGTTTTTTAAAAGGTTAACTGTATGGAAGGTAAGACAAAGCATTTGGAATTTATTCAGACGGCTATAACAAGAATGGGTGTTAATTCGTTTCTCTTAAAAGGGTGGGGCGTGACAGTACTGGTCGCACTGTTTGCTTTCGTGTCGCAAAATTCCAAAGGGGTTTATTTTCTCCTGTCATTTCTGATTCTCCTGTTCTTCTGGCTAAAATATAAGGTATTTTATATTGGATCAGTTGTTCATAGATTGCTGTTTGCGCTGCGGTCGCAGTTGTTGTATTACTAAAAACAGTACTTGAAGGGGTAAGTGTATAAGGAGCAGGGACTTCAACAAATTTTCTGCAGCTAAAAGCCAAAAGAAATATTAAGAAGGTCAAGCTAAAATATATAAGGTTGTTTTTTGTTTTCATCTTTTTTAATATTTAATTAAGTAATGCTACAGTGTTATCCTAATTCCTAAGGCGATTGTTCTTAAAGGAGGTAAATTCAAACCGCCGGTTTCCGGATCGGCTCCAACATATGGAGTAAGGGTAAACAGATTTTGCCCTTGCAGATATAATTGTGCATTGTTAATATTCAACTTGTTTACAAATTTGCCGGGCAAGGTGTAATTAAGAGTGGCCGTTCTTAATCTGATAAAGGAGGTGTTAACAATGTTGTTGTTTCCATATGTTAGGTAATTATTCCACGCCATATCCGCCTGTGAACCGGTTAATTGTGTGAATTTTTGTATTGTAGACTGGTCTCCCGGGTTTTGCCATCTGTTTAAGACACTAATCGGCTCATTTGAATTATACAATCCAGGTTCGTTGAAAGAAGACAGGAAGGATTTACCGGTTTGTTTTACAAATTGAATGAATACATCCAATTGAAACCCTTTATAACTAAAACTATTATTCAATCCGCCGTACATTTTCTGAGATATTTCTTTATCTGAAACATAATCAGCCGAAGAAAGTATATTGTCTTTGTTAACATCCTGGTAGGTGTAAATACCAGTTAGCGGATCGATTCCGGTATATCTGTACTGAGGACGAACAAAAACAGATTTACCTATGAAAACTTGATTAGCGTAGGGGGTATTAGCTAAATCAGGAAAAGACACCCATTTATTTCTAGGAATAGTCAAGTTCAAAGATGTCGACCATCTAAAGTCTCTACTTTTAACGTTTATTGTATTAACCGTAAATTCAAAGCCCGTATTTTGTATAACAGCAGGCAAATTTGCTTCAACAAGAGTAAAACCAGTTGTTGATGGTAATTGATAACTTATGAGTTGGTTCCCTGTTCGGTTCCTGTAGTAGCTTACCGTTAAATTTATACGATCTTGCAGGAAGCCCAAGTCCAATCCAACTTCGGCTTTTTTATTGATTTCCCATGCTAATAAAGGATTGGCAAGTTGAGTTGGAACTACCGTTTTGTTGTTTTCATACGGATAATTATAGTAATATGTGCTTAAATAATTATAATCTCCTATCTGGTCATTACCTGTTATGCCGTAGCTTGCCCGTAATTTACCTGAATTAAGCCACGGTAAATCATTAGCCCACTTTTCCTTTGTAAAAACCCAGGCTGCACCAACAGCACCAAAGTTACCAAACTGTTTACCGGGGCCAAATCTGCTGCTTCCATCGCGCCGCGCTGTGGCATTAATAATATACTCATCTGCCCAATTATAATTTAATCGAGCATAAATCGCTGTATAACGATAATCCGAATAACCGTTTGGTTGAAATTGCTGACTAGTTGCAGCCGAAAAGTTCTGAAGTTGTGAATCATTAGTGAAGCCTTTAGCAATAAATCCATATGATGAATATGTTTTATCCTGATAAGTTGTACCCATCAAGGCTTCGAACTTGCCGCCGAGTAATGCGCTTTTATACTGCAGTTGTGGCTCTATAATCCATGATTTGTTACTTCCGGCTTGAAAAGTTGTTTGTCTTTGGCCATAACCGGCTGCAATAGAGGCCGGATCTATCGCCGTACTTGGCTGAAAATTTTCCTCTGTAAGCTGAAAGTTATTATAACCGGCACTGGTTTGGATATTTAGTCCAGGCAATATTTTATAGCTTATAACCATGTTGCCCAGCAAATTAGTTGTAAGGGATTGGGTAGTGCTGTTTAACGCTGCAAGTGGATTAATCCATGTGCTATTAGCCCAATTCAGAGTTCCGTCTGGGTTATGCAGTACAGGTGCGTCGGGGGCTATTGTAATATAGTTCGTCAGATCGGTTACCGGTAACTTGTTATTGTCATTTGTATAGCCAATTGTTAAATTAAGGTTTAACTTTTTATTTTCAGATGTGTGTGTTACAGTGGCACGCAAAGAAGCGTTGATATCTGACTGGTCACTATTGGTATAAACTAATCCCTGCTTTCTGTACCCTCCGTTAATAGAAAATTGCGTATTTGCATCGCCTCCGGATATTCTTCCTTGAACATTCGTAGTATTGGCCGTTCCGCCGAGCAAGGTTTTTTGCCAATTAGTGTTACTGTTTTTATCCCATGTGCCGTTTATATCATAATCATAATATTGCGGAACCGCATTGTCATTTTTAAAAGCTTCATTGCGCATGGTTAAATATTGTTGCGTATTAAGCAAATCAACAAAATGGGTGTATTTTGAAGCATCTGATGACACATCAAAACTTACAGCGGTTTTGCCGGCTTTTCCTTTTTTTGTGGTGATCAAAATTACGCCATTCGCTCCGCGCGATCCATATATTGCTGTGGCATCTGCATCTTTAAGTACATCTATTTGCTCAATATCTGATGGGTTTAAAGCTGAAAAAGGACTTATCGAACCTGCTGCTGAAGTAACCTTTGACAAGGAATTAGAATCAAAAGGAACACCATCTATAATATATAGTGGACTATTACCCTGCAAATAACTATTTTGGCCCCGCAATAATACCTGAAATGTAGCACCTGGTAGACTTGACCCCGCTGCAATAAATAAACCCGGAACACGGCCTTCTAAAGCTAATATTGGATCATTAACGCCGGCTTGTAAAATATCATCGCCCTTTACTGAACTAACATCGCCGGTACTTAGGATTTGCTTTTCGGTATAATAACCTTTATTAACAACTACCTCCTTTAAACTAGTTATATCCTTAATTAGGATCACGTTTATAAGCGACTGGCTTTTAACTAAATAAAACTGCGCCTGGAAACCAATGAATTTAAAAATTAAAGTTTGGCCAGGGGCCACCTCAATTTTATAAGTTCCTTTATCATCAGTAATTGCCCCCAAGCCTGTTCCTTGAACAGATATAGTAACCCCGCCTAGCGGATTGCCAAGTTCATCAGTAACTTTTCCGGAAACCGTTATGGGAATATTCAAGGCCGTTTTAATTTCGTCAAGAATGGTCGGCATCTTATCTTTTACTACTACGGTATTATTCACTAGCTCATATACCAAAGGCGCTTGGATAACAATATTTAGTACATCCTTCAAGTCAGCATTCTTTACGCTTATGGTTATCTGGCCTGCTTGTTTTACCATATCCGCATCTACAAAAAAGTCATACCCTGTTTGTAAGCGGATGTCTTTAAAAACTTTATCAAGGGAAACGCCCTTCTCATTCAACGTAACTTTTTGAGCAGTAACTTTTGCACTGACCTGTAGAATAGCTATAGTTAGTAAAAGTGCAGTTAGTTTCATAACTCTAAAAAGTTGATTGCGCGACCGCCAACGGGAAAGGGGCGCCCGCTTAGTTAATGGGTAAAATTTCATACATTTGTTATGTTTGGGTTAAATAGTTAAATCATTAGTTCGCATTAATTTTATTTCTATGGGAATCCAGGCATCAGCCGGTAGTGTTCGAGCACTTCCGGCTTTGTTTTAAGTTCCCTATTTTTTATTATTTCCCTCCTGCTATCACCATTACCCTCCTTCCGTTAATTTCGAAGTGAATTTTTCCGGTACTTTCCATCAGCCTCAACACTGCAGATATATTTCTTGAACGGGAAACCATACCATCAAATAACATATTATTTAGGCTTCCTTTATAAGTTATATCAATATTGTATACCCGTGCCAATTGTCGCATGATGCTACCAAGTGCTTCATTATGAAAATCAAAATCGCCATTAATCCAGGCCGTTTCTTCGTCCAGATCAGCTTGCTGTGTATTTAAGCTTGTAGTAGCTATGGTTTGCTGTCCTGGTTTTAATAAAGCCCGTTGACCATTTTTACTTACCGAAACACTACCCTCTATTAAAGTGGTTTTTATCGCCGGTTCATCATCGTAAGCCTCCACGATGAAATGCGTTCCGAGGTCCTTTGTGGTTTGTCCGTTCGTTATGACATAAAACGGCTGGTTTTTATCGTATTTAACCGCAAAATAAACCTTGCCGGTGGTTGACACATTTCTGCTTTTGCCTGTAAAAGCAGTAAAATAAGTTAATGAGGACGCGGCTTCCAATTTAGCAAGCGTGCCATCGGGCAGTATTATACTTACCATTTTGCTACCGCGAGGGTTAGTTAGCGTATTAAGCGTTGGAACTATATTATTGTTACTTGATGTGGTATAAATCAACTGGCCAGTGGTATTTTGAGTGATGGTAACCAAGCCTTGTTTTACGATTGTTCCGCTCTGCTTGCCATTAATTATAACCTTTTGATTATTTGCAAGCGTGAGAAATGGTTTGGTAGTGCCGGGTGCTATGTCGTTAGCATACTGATTGATTGATTTAGCTGTATGAAAATAAGTATATAGTCCGAACGAAAGGAAAACAAGTATTACAGCAGCAGCAGCGATACGTGGCCAAAGCCTTACGGTTTTTGGGGCAACTTGCTTATTTTCAAGATTCTTCCAGACTTGATCGAAAGTGTTCAGACGATCTTTTTCACTAAGTGTTTCGGTATCTTGTGACGTGAAGCCCAAGTACCAACTTTCCAACAAAGCGATTTCATCCATGCTGGCTACTCCTGCTTTATACTTATCAAGAATAATTTTGATGTTTTTTTTATCCATTATAATGAGGTTAGTTTTAACCTTTATAACAGTAAGACAATCTATACCAATGGTGAGGGGTATCGGATATTAAATAAATTTAATATCGGCTTAATAATGAATCAACATAAGGATATAAACTAGAAGGCCTAATTTAACCCTTAAAGCTTTTAATGCTCCTGAAACCTGTTTTTTCACCGTTTCTTCGCTCGTACCCAGGCGGGCGGCGATTTCTTTATAGGTTAGGTGTTCTTTGCGGCTGAGTTCAAAAACCTCACGCATACGTTGCGGCAATGCAGCAATTTCTTTATCAATAAGTTCTTTTAACAGGTTTTCTCTTACGCGGTGATCGGTGATCACTTGCTGCTGCTCCGTGAAATTTTGAATAGAAGCTACATAACGTTCTTGTACGCCTTTTCGTGCAATTAAGTTAAGCAGATAATTTCGTATAGACGCATATAAATAGCCCGACAAATTACTATCAATTGCCAAAGTCGCGCGTTTATCCCAAAGTTTAGCGAACACCTCTTGTAAAGCATCCTGTGCTTCTTCTTTGTTCCTGATCTTATTCCAGGCGTGATTATGTAAAATAAATTTGTATCGATGATAGATTTCTTCATACGCCAACCTATCGTCCGACTTTAACAAGTCGGTTAATTCATTATCAGAACATGAACTGTAGACTATCATATTGGAGATTCCAATGCTAAATTTAGCATAATCCTAGCCAATATTAAATAAAAATTTGTTTTATAGCCATTTAGCGCCGAAAACAAGAATGTAATGCAATTTCAAACTTGCGAAGCCGCCACGCGAGCTGAGTTCAGGTCTTCAAAGAAAACAGTCGATAGGCTGCTTTGAAGAACGTACCACGCCAGAGATTGGCGCAAGCTTTGAAGCAATGCGTGAGCATTGTAAAGCAAAGGTTGTGTACGATCTCGCAGCCTGAACGATTGGCAAGAGGTGAGCAAAATTGTTATGAGCGGTTGGCTTAACCTGTCTTGAATGTTGCAAGAGTTACATGGTTGAATAAACCAAGTATAAGCGCGGCATAAGTGAAAGTAATTCGTAATTCTGAATAAGATGTTGAATATGCCATCTAACTTACTCAGTCTTGGATACAAGACTGTTTTTAATTTTACCATAACGTTTAAATTATGGTCGTTGATTTTGTACAAACTACAGATGCGGTAATTAGTAATTAGATCGCAGTACCCAAAAACAAAAAAGCCTTCAGCTTTTCGCTTTAGGCTTTCTCCTTAAATTGTGACCTGGGAGAAGATCGAACTCTCGACCCACTGATTAGTTGAAGAGTTTTCCATTTTTTCTAATCGCTGATCACCAACCGCTAATCACTATGCTAAAGCATATAACTCTTCGCGCTGTTTCTGCACTACATCGCTGTTGATATACTCGTCGTAGGTCATTAGCTTGTCAATGGTTCCGCCGGGGGTTATTTCAATAATGCGGTTGGCAACGGTTTCAACCAGCTCATGGTCACGCGTGGTGAACAGGATAGTGCCGCGGAAGTCTTTCATGCCATTATTCAGTGCGGTGATGGATTCCAGGTCGAGGTGGTTGGTTGGTTCGTCAAACATCAGCAAATTGGCCGATTGCAGCATCATGCGGCTAAACATGCACCGCATTTTTTCGCCGCCGGAAAGTACGTTGCTTTTCTTCAGCACTTCCTCGCCCGAAAATAACATCCGGCCCAAAAAGCCACGGATAAATTGGTCGTCCTTTTCGCCCGGCGAGTATTCGCGCAGCCAATCGATCAGGTTATCATTTTTGCCTTTAAAATATTCGGCGTTATCGATAGGTATATCGGCGGCGTTTATGGTTACGCCCCATTTAAATTCGCCCTTATAATCCTTATCGCGACCGGTTAAAATATCATAAAGCGCAGTGGTAGCCAGGCTATTCTGCGATAGGATAGCAATTTTGTCGCCCTTGTTTACCATGAAGCGCACGTTGGCAAAAAGCGGCTCGCCGTTTAAGGTCTTCTTCAGATTTTCCACCTGCAGCACCTGGTCGCCGGCCTCGCGGCCCTGGTTGTTGAATATGATGCCGGGATATTTACGGTTGGAGGGCTGTATCTCGTCCAGGTTGATTTTATCCAGCGCTTTTTTACGGCTGGTTGCTTGTTTTGATTTGGACGCGTTGGCGCTAAAACGGCGGATAAATTCTTGAAGTTCCTTTACGCGGTCCTCCGCCTTCTTGTTTTGATCAGACCGTTGTTTCAAAGCCAACTGGCTCGACTCGTACCAGAACGTGTAATTACCGGTATAAATGGTCATCTTGGCAAAATCAATATCAACCACGTGCGTACAAACGGTATCCAAAAAGTGCCTGTCGTGCGATACCACCAGTACAATGGCTTCGTAGCTTGCCAAAAAGTCTTCCAGCCAACTAACGGTATGGATATCCAGGTCGTTGGTTGGCTCATCCAGTAAAAGTATATCCGGTTTACCGAAAAGAGCCTGCGCCAATAACACGCGCACTTTTTGATTACCGTCTAATTCCTTCAGTAATTTATAATGAAATTCTTCTTTGATCCCAAGGTTGCTCAGTAGGGTAGCGGCATTGCTTTCGGCGTTCCAGCCATCCATTTCTGCAAAAAGGTTTTCAAGCTCGCCGGCGCGCTCGCTATCTGCATCGGTAAAGTCTTCTTTAAGGTAGATGGCGTCTTTTTCCTTCATTACCGCGTACATCTCCTTGTGGCCAATCAAAACGGTTTCGATTACGGTAAAATCGTCAAACTGGTAGTGGTTTTGATTTAAAACAGCCATACGTTCGCCCGGTGTAAAGCTATATGATCCGCTTGAAGGGTCAATCTCTCCCGAAAGTATCTTTAGAAAAGTAGACTTACCCGCACCGTTGGCACCGATGATGCCGTAACAATTGCCTTGTGTAAATTTTAGGTTAACGTCTTCGAATAAAGTGCGTTTACCATAGCGTAAAGATAAATTGGATACCGTGATCATATTTCCCCCTTGTAATTTGCCGCAAAAGTACGGTAAATACTTAAAATTATTAACAACTAGCCGTCTATTAGTCTGCCCGCGTTATTTATGTAACACACTCGTTATAAATTGAATATTAATTGTTGAAAAATCATCATATATAACTTGCAAAATCCTTTGATATAACATTTAACGTATATATATTGGTACCCGTTTTTATCCCTAATTAAAAAACAATGACAAGCCTAATAGTAGTATTGGTTATTATCAATATATTAACTGTTATTTTGCATTTGCGGCTCAAAAATGAATATTAATTTATTTTGAGTGATTTGATGCTTTTAAGTTAATATAGAAGTTAAGGTTTGGGTTTGATGATCGGCCAATTTTTGCAATGGCCCGGATGCCAGCATCTTCATCATCATACTCAGGTCTGCGGCTATGGTGTATAGTACTTCGGTATGATTATTTGCCGGGGTTAAATTCCATTTTAGTTCCAGGTCAAAAGGCGGCTTTTCTGCCGGCACGATGCTTATTTCACTGTTTTCAATCCTGTCTTCAACTTTCAAACTCAGTTTTGCCATATTTTGAACGTTAAAGCTAATCGTATCCGTAGTTGACACCCAATCCGTAATGTTTTCGGGCATTAATTGCTGATGATTGTTCAAATCAGCTAAAAACGAGTAAACCTCATTAACAGGTTTATTAATAACTACCTGACTTTCAAAAATTTTCATGAGTTAAGTTTGCAATTTAATATGCCCGGCGAATTTGCCTTGTCAGTATTTAAATTGATTTAAAAATGCCTTGTGAAGTAATAAGTATTTTTGCCCACTGTTATTTACCCCACTCAGACGGGTTTGCGCGCCACTGTTTTAACAGTTCAACGTCATCTGTTGATATATATTGATTTTCGCCGGCATATTTTATTAAAGCGCTGTAATTTGACAATGTTTTAAAAGGACAATTGGCTTGTTTAAAATTATCGGCAGCAATATCAAACCCATAACTGAAGATAGCAACCAGCCCGGCGACATCATAACCAGCCTGGCGAAGCGCATCAACTGCTTGCAAGCTGCTTTTGCCGGTGGATATCAGATCTTCCACTACAACAACGCGTTTGCCGGTTAATATTTCGCCTTCAATCAAATTTCCGGTGCCATGATCTTTGGGTTTTGATCGCACATAAATAAAGGGCAGGCCAAGTTCCTGGGCAATAAGTACGCCTTGCGGTATACCTGCGGTAGCTACGCCAGCTATGCAACCCACGGCTCCAAATACCTCCTGGATTAATACGGTTAATTGTTGCCTGATGTAGGTACGAATGGTAGGATGAGAGAGGGTTATCCGATTATCACAATAAATTGGCGACTTCCAACCCGATGCCCATGTAAAAGGATTGTTAGGTTGTAATTTTATTGCTTTAATTTGCAGCAGGAACTCGGCCACCTGCTGTTCTATCTCAATATTATCAATCATGGCGCAAAAATACAGAATTTATATCAACGAAAAGGTTATTCTGCTAACGGAATCAGAACCTAAGCACAAGGAGAATTATGAAAAGATTGATGCTGAGGTATTTGATCTGAAAATTTTGTATACCTGGGTTATAGCGCACCACAACAAACGTTTTTATGTGCGGTGTAACGATTCAAAAGCTTTTTTAAAAACCGTAGCTAAGAGCGTAACGCTAATTGAAGCCGCAGGCGGCCTGGTTAAAAACGAGCATGGCGAATATTTATTTATTTACAGGCAGGATAAATGGGACCTGCCGAAAGGCAAAATAGAAAAAGACGAAGGTGTAAAAGAGGCTGCTGTACGCGAAGTAGAAGAAGAGTGCGGTATAAAAGTAAGTCGCCTGGGCGACAAAATATGCAAAACCTATCACGTATACCTGAGCAGGGGCGAGGTGGTGTTAAAAAAAACGCATTGGTTTAAAATGAAATGCAAAGGGCAGGATAAACTAAAACCGCAAAAGGAGGAGGGTATAACAGATGTGCGGTGGTTTAAAAAAGGCTATATCGGGAATATAACGGATAATACTTTCTCTTCTATTATGGATGTGATTGTAAAAGAGAAGCTTATTGATACGCATGGCGTGTTGAAATAGATGCGAGATCCAAGAGCCAAGAATCAGGAAAGTCTTAACAGCCGTTGTTAATGGACTTATCAACATTAAGTATCTTGGCTCTTGCATCTTGGTTCTTGACTCTTTCTCAAAGATAAGCTAACGCTTCTTTGGGAATAAACTGGCTTACGTCACCGTTGTAACGGATAATTTCACGGACGATGGTTGAGCTTATAGACGAATAGCCGGGTTTACTTACAATAAATATGCTTTCAATCTCGGGCTCAAGGGAATGGTTCATCTGGGCTATGGCTTTTTCGTATTCAAAATCAGATACGGTACGAATGCCCCTTATCATGTAGCTGGCGCCGATGCTTTTGCAAAAATTCACGGTTAATCCTTCGTAAGCAACAATGTGTATGCGGTCGTCGTGGTCAAAAACGGCGCGGAGCATTTGTTCCCGGGTTTCAACGCTAAGCAAACCTGCCTTGGTGCTGTTAACACCGATGCCGATATAAACCTTATCAAATAAGCCTACAGATCGTTTTACAATATCAACATGGGCTTTGGTAACCGGATCAAACGAACCTGGGAAAAGTGCGATCTTCATTTGCTGCATCGTAAACGTGAAGCTGCAAATTTATAAATCATTATTCAATAATTGTTAATTAGTTGATTGTGTGAGCTGCTGCGGCGCCATTTCGCCCGGAATTACAATATCTGCCGCTTTATACTTATTGAAATAATTGACAACGGTTGGCTGCAGCCACGATTCCAGGTAATATGCAATTGTAAAAATGACGGGCAGACTAACTATCAAATAAGGTATAGAACTGTGAAAAAAGAAGGCACATATAAACAATACAGGATAATGGCTGATATATATGGAGTAAGAATACTTCCCCAGTAGTTTCCCCGCCTTGCTGATGAACTTTAAAAAACTCCGTTTTAGGTTAATGATATCGATCATAAAGCAAGTCGTCATCAGCCCAACCGGTAGTGACGCATAAAGCACAAAATTTGTAAACGTAATATAAGGCTGGTTAAATACGGTATAAACAATTACCAGGTAGGGAATTACCAGGTAATAAAGGTTTATCTTTTTACCCTTTGGCGGTGTTTGTAAACAGTATCTGAAAAACGGTATCGCAGCAGCTGCAAAAAGCAGGTATTTAACCGGATCGTAGTAGTGTGCAGAAAGGTGCATCCTCGAGATAATCGGTAATGTACCGGCGCTGAATAATGCGGTGTATTTATCGGTATAAAAGTAATTGCGGTATTCGTAAATATAATATCCTATCAGCCAGATAGATGAAAATGCAAGAACCGCAACAATATGGCCCACTACATTAGGCTCTGTTTTGAAATAATAAAGCGGTAACACAGCGAGCGACACTACTAACCAAATAAATATTGTTGTTTTTTGATGGCGCCCGATAACGAAAGCAAATAGCACATAAAAAAGCATCTCGAACGAAAGGCTCCAGATGGGGCTGTTGCTTTGTATGCAGGAGGTTATATACCCCATGTGTTCTTTAAGCGTGCTCAGCATAAAAAAGTTTCCGATGATAGCTTTTGCCGGTGGCAAATGTGTTTTAGTAATAGATAATGCCAAAAGCCCCAGCACCAGCCCTATAATAAATTGCGGATAGAGCCTGATCAATCTATTAGCCAAAAACGCTTTTTTTGATTTTGGATTGTTGGTTTGCGACATGTTGATCACCACTCCGGAGAGTATGAAGAAAATGATAACCGCATCGGTACCCCAATTAGAAAAATAGTAATGTTTTGCCCCTGTTGTGGGGTGCATTTCGATGCAATGATAAATTAATACGGTAACGGCGGCGGCGCCACGGACAAATTCAAGGTAGATTCTCTTCATTTAAAGGGGTATAACTACTAATATGCTGGTAGCTTATACGCCTTAATTGCAGTAGTTGTTACAAGGAGTCATCTGTGCTAAAAGAGTCGCCAGCACTTAATAAATATGAAATAAATGGAGATTTAGTTCGCGGCTTTAAAGAAAGAAAACGAAGAATGCCCGTATTTTCGCTGTTCGGTAAACCCCGGGTGATTGCTTAAATTTTGCATAGACTGGTGCTCAACTATCAATAATCCTCCAGGAGATAGCAGATTTTGGTCAAAAATTACCTTTGGGATCTCGGGGATACGGTTCAAATCATAAGGCGGATCGGCGAATATGAGATCAAATTGTTCGGTTTCCAGTTGCAGGTATTTAAAAACGTCATCCCTAAAAACGGTGATGCTTGTTAAACCGTGTTGCCGCGCGGTATCTTTTAGATAGTGAACGCAATGTACGCTGCGGTCAACAGCTGTTACTTTTTCAGCGCCCCGCGAAGCAAATTCAAGGGAGATATTACCGGTACCGCTGAACAGGTCGAGTACGCGGAGACCCTCAAATTCAACTTGATTCTGAAGTATATTAAAAAGGGCTTCTTTTGCAAGATCAGTAGTGGGGCGCACAGGAAGGTTTTTTGGCGGATTTAACCTTAGCCCTCTTAATTGGCCTCCGATGATCCGCATAATGATAAAGCGGCGAGCGCCAATATTTTATGAGCAGATACCTGGCCGGGAAGTTCCAATACCTGTATATTATTCAGTTCTGTTTTTGGAAAAAATTCGGAAAGGCGGGTCATGTTTTTATCACCGCTCGTAATATCCCCACTCAAAAGCAACGTAGTATCCTGCGGTTTTAATTTCAGCTCTTCAGCTACAAATGAGGCGAAATAAGCCAGCTCGTCTTCATTACCAAAAGCAAATGTGTTGTAAAAACGAAGGCTTCCGGACGAAAAATATAAAAAGTGCAAAATGCCGTTGTCTACTTCTATGTAAAGGTTGTTGCTCGTAGGCGTGGCGCCGGTGATTGCCTTTATCCAGCCCTTCGCGGCGTAACAGGCGTTTTGAAGCCCAAATCTTTCTACTGCCGTTATCAGCGCGGTATTTGTTTTATAAATGATGGTATTTTTATTATCAAGCGATTGCGCCAATACTTTTTCATCGTCCTTTACATCAAGGAAACGGGCGAAATCAGCGATATGTTCTTCGCTGAACAGGCTCGCCGGTATCAGTGTTAAACCGGTTGCAGGCATGCCGATGATCACCCTTTTATAAGTGGCCGATAATAATTCGGCTAATTGATCCGGATGGGCCAATTCATTTAAGTCACAGTTTTGAGCAGAGACCAATAGCCTGTTTTTTTGTACAATAGCATAACTAAAGGAAGTGATGCCAACCTGTAATAATAAAGTATAACTATAAGCCTGGTAAAGGTTAAAGCTGTTGTCG
>CAZZUU010000023.1:13371-20945 GCA_964657275.1 uncultured Mucilaginibacter sp.
GTGATAATCGTTGTTGCTGCTCATTCGGATTAAACAAAAGTAATATTTTTTGGAATATATATTTTAAGACGAAATGATAACAGAATATCAATTTGCGAA
This sequence comes from uncultured Mucilaginibacter sp., assembly GCA_964657275.1. Lineage (GTDB taxonomy): Bacteria > Bacteroidota > Bacteroidia > Sphingobacteriales > Sphingobacteriaceae > Mucilaginibacter. The sequence goes on from CAZZUU010000023.1 coordinate 13,471, forward strand.
GCGCCAATTTAACTTCATTTATCAGTAGATGGCTGGGTAATCCCCATCAAACTTTCAATCAACCCAACCTGCCCGGGATTAATTTTGACGCGGGCAGTTTCAATGTCAAACCAACCAGCCCTGTCAATTTCAGGAAATGATTGCCTTTTACCCGATTTCGGTGGCCATTCTATCTCAAACAAGTTGCTGAAAACGGTTTCGTGGTTAATGTTACCTTCTACGGCCCAGGCATAAACAATTTTGCCGCTTTTCAAGGTAACGGGGTCGAGCGGTACAAATGTGCCATCAACCGGATGACCGGTTTCTTCCTTAAATTCCCTTTTAGCGGCAGTAAGGGCTTCTTCGTCATCCAAAAACTCACCTTTTGGAATCGACCATGAGCCCAAATCTTTATTTTTAAAAAACGGGCCGCCCGGATGCACCAGGAAAACTTCAAACTCTTTGCCTTTTTTTCGGTATAACAATATACCCGCACTTTGTTTAACCATAATCACATTTAAAAGCAAGTTAACAAAACACAAATCTATTTTGGTTAGTTTTGAATTATAAACAGGGAAGAAATAAAGTATGACAACAAATACATGGACCAGCTTTAAAGTAGCGGGCGACTATAATATAGATATACGCAGCCTTTATGAAGCATGGGCAACTGCTGAAGGACTTGAAAAATGGTTTTTAAGAAAAGCCGATTTCTTTACTATACCCAGGCGTTTACGCGAACCGGGTGAGTTTATTTTAAAGGAGGATATTTATGAATGGTACTGGCATGGCTACGGCGATGAAAATTTTGAAAAAGGCGAGATACTGGAGGCAAACGGCACCGATTTTATAAAATTTACCTTTTCGGGAGGGAGTATTGTAAGTGTGAACATACAAAGCCGCAATGGTATTTCGTTAATTGAGCTAACGCAAGAAAATATACCGGAAGAAAGCGACCCTGCAAAAAACCTGTTTGTACAATGCCAGGTAGGCTGGACGTTCTACCTCGCCAATCTTAAATCGGTTATAGAAGGCGGGATAGATTTACGGAACAAAAAGCTGGAGGTAAGCAGTAATTTTAAGTAGTTCCGATTCCCCCTGGTCTTCACCAGTGTTTTTATGCCATGTAATTTTTGTGCTTTACGGCGCTATGTAACCTTATTGCTTTTCGGGTTGTCCTAAGCGATAAAAAATACATTATGAAGTTTATAACCGCCGTTATATTGCTGTTCACCTTGGCGGCACACGCTCAAAAAAGCACTTCCAAAATAATTTCGGACCATACTAATGACAAATATTCCCTGCATTTGCAAAGACAGGTCGACTCACTTTTCGCTGACCGAAAAGTAGCTCATTGCCCCGGCGCAGCCATTGCAATACTAAAGCATGGGAAAATAGTGTATAAAAAAGGTTATGGGTATGCAAATCTGGAATATAACATCCCAAATACCCCATCGACTGTTTTTCATATCGCTTCGCTTTCAAAGCAATTTACGGCGTTATCGATTTTACTTTTAGCAAAGGACGGTAAGCTTTCTATAAATGATAACATCAATAAATATATCCCGGAGATGCCTGTCTTCGAAAAACCGATTACTATTCTCAACTTGTTAAACCATACCAGCGGGCTAAGGGAATGGATTTACCTGTTGGGCATACAGGGTTACAGGTTGAATGATATGTTTACCCAAGAACAAATTGTTGAAGTACTAAGTAATCAAAAAGAGTTGAATTTTGAGCCCGGTTCAAAATTCATGTATGTTAATTCGGGATATAACTTATTGGGCGAGCTCGTGGCACGTGTATCGGGTATGTCGTTTGCACAGTTTGTAACCCAGCGGATCTTTGTACCGCTGAATATGACACATTCAATGGTCTTGGACGATTACAGTAAAATTGTTAAGAACGAAGCTGACTCTTACGCGCCGGATGGTCAAAATGGGTATAAGAAGAAAGTATTAAGTTTTGTAAATGTTATCGGATCAACCGGTGTACTAACCACTGCAGAAGATTTAAGCAAATGGGCCACAAACTTTGAAACCCTTAAAGTTGGCGACAGTGAAATATTTAACCAAATGAAACGGCGCGGTGTTTTAAATAGGGGCGATACCACCGGATATGCCATGGGCCAGTTTATTGGCAGTTACCGGGGCCTTGAGATAATTGAACATAGTGGTTCTGATGCGGGGTTCAGGTCGCATCTTTTGCGTTTTCCAAAACAAGGTGTTTCCGTCATCGTACTGGCGAACGATGCTTCATTAAATGCAGGTGATCTGGCTTACAGGATTGCAGACATCTATCTAAAAAAAGAATTGAAAGTAAATCAATCAGCAGTTGCCAAACCCTCCCCTACAGCGCTATCCGGCAACGTAAAAACTGACTCCCAGCTTTTGTTGACTTATGCAGGTAAGTATGAATTGCAGCCAGGATTAATTATGGATTTTACAGTTGAAGGCGACAATTTACAGGTAAACGCAACCGGGCAAGGTAAATTTATATTGCAGCAACTGTCACCTGCAGTATTTAAAATAAACGGTGTTAACGGTATTATTACTTTTAAAAGAAACGAACAGAATGAGGTAAATAAGATTGATTTTGAGATCAATGGCGCTAAAATGGAGGGAACAAGAATTAAAGAAATGAAACGCTCTGCAGAAAGCATGGCGCAATTTACAGGTCAATACTATAGTAAAGAGTTAAATACCACCTATTCCCTGGTTTATGAAAAAGGTAAGCTATTGGCAAAAAATAACAGGGCGGATGATACCGAGCTATCACAAATTAACGGTGATAGTTTTTCGGGCAACCAATGGTTTATGGGCATTGTTAAGTTCATAAGAGATGATAAACAAACTGTTACCGGGTTTGTAGTTTCCTCTGATAGAGTCAGTAATTTAATGTTTGATAAAAAATAAAGACTTCATTCGATTGGTCGGTCTGTCACATAGAAGTATCGCGTTGGGTTTAATGGGAGGTTATAAGCCAAAATTATTTAATTTTGCAAAAAAATCCTTTGCCATAGTGTTGAGGTTAGCGGTCAAATGTTCACAGGAATAATAGAAACTTTAGGTACAATTAGTACACTGGTGCACAACCAGGGTAATTTGCATATCACGGTAAAATCATCCATTGCGGGCGAATTAAAAATAGACCAATCGGTAGCGCATAACGGGGTTTGTTTAACCGTGGTGGCATTGGCCGATGGTGAGCATACCGTAACCGCTATTGAAGAAACGCTCAATAAAACAAACCTGGGCGAACTTAAAACCGGAGATCTGGTTAACCTCGAACGCTGTATGCAGTTAAATGCCCGGCTGGATGGGCACATAGTTCAGGGGCACGTTGATCAAACTGCGGTTTGTACGGGTTTTAAGGAGTTAGAAGGCAGTTGGGAATACACCTTTACTTATGATGCATCATTGGGAAATGTTACCGTGGAAAAAGGATCGATCTGCATTAACGGGATAAGTCTTACAGTGGTTAATTCAACTCAAAATAGCTTTTCAGTAGCTATTATACCTTACACCTTTGATCATACCAACCTGCAGCATGTTCGCGAAGGCTCAGTGGTAAACCTGGAGTTTGATATCATCGGCAAATATGTTGCGCGGTTAATGCAGCGGTAATCAATCAACTTTATTCAAAGTTTTGCTGGCAATTGAAGCAGTGCCAGTGTTTTTCGTTATAAAACGGGTTCACCAGGTTCATAAATGAACTTAAAGGCTCAATGTTTTCATCTTCGGCAACGTTGGCAACATTTGTAGAGGCACAAAAGGGGCATACCACATAAGTGTTCGTTTCATTATCCACCTCAAAATGGTCCCTTTCGTGCAAGTCACCTTCTGATGCCAGTATCTCGCGGCATTTTTCCAGGTCGCGCTCAAAAATCTTTAGTTTAATGCCGCCAACCGCACTGTTAAATATCGGGTTGGCGCCGGCAACATTTTCATCGGCAATAAAGCATGGAATGCCGTTGGCTTCGAGCCGGGTACGCACAATATGCGCCAGCATCGGGTCATAGTAGGCTTCAAAAGTTATTATCTTGTTATCAGTCTCCATGCAGTACAAATTAAAACTTTTTATCCTAATATAGCTCCTTTTTGTTTAATTTGGATGACTATGAACCGTATCGACAGGGTTTCGGCTATTTTAATTCAATTGCAATCGCGCAGGGTGGTTAAAGCGAGTGACATTGCCGAACGGTTTAATATCAGTTTACGCACCGTTTACCGGGATGTAAAAACACTTGAAGAAGCTGGGATACCGATAATAGGAGAGGCGGGAGTTGGTTATTCCATAATGGAAGGCTACCGTTTGCCGCCAGTAATGTTTACCCGTGAGGAAGCCACAGCCTTTTTAACCGCCGAAAAGTTTGTAGAAAAACTTACAGATGCTTCTACAATGGAACATCACCGGTCAGCCATGAATAAGATCAGGGCGATACTGAGAACCGCCGAAAGAAATTTACTGGAGGATATTGACAGCAGTATAGAAGTGCTGAGAAGTCACAATCAATTAAAAATTAATAATAAAGATCATATCCAAACACTGTTAAATGGCATTGCAAAGAAGAATGTGTTAACGATAGACTATTTTGCCAACCATAGCCAGGAGCATACCAAACGTGATATTGAGCCGGTGGGCATTTTTTTTAAAGACAGCTATTGGCACCTGATAGCCTATTGCCGGTTGCGTGACGATTATCGCGATTTCCGGGTCGACCGTATTAACAGTATTGTAACAACAGACACAATATTCAATAATAAACATCCTACACTAAAAGCTTACATCGCACAAACCGCTAAAGAACAGGAGCTTGACTTGGTGATAATGGTAGTTGACAAGCGGATTTACGGTCATATCGAGCATCAAAAATATTATAGCGGTTTTGTGTCTGAGAAGACGATCGGGAATCAAATAGAAATGACTTTTCTTACCAGCTCATTGGAAGGTTTCGCCCGCTGGTTTTTAATGTTCGGCGATAGCGCCGAAATAATAAGTCCCGATAGTTTAAAGGAGCGTGTGGGCATTATCGCGGCTGCTATAGCTCAAAAAAATCTCCAATTATCAAATTCCTACTGACATAGGGCTGTCATTCACCTTTATTTTATTTGTATGAAAGAAAGTCGGCTTTGCTGTGTCGGCTTTTTCATTTAAATTTTTGCTTATGCGATTTTGGATAGTTGTTGTTTCTAAAGATCATATTTTGCGTGGTGTTGAAGGTGGTTTTATGCAGGCCAACCACGGCAAGCCCGGGCCTTTAAAGCGGATGTTAGTTAATGACTGGGTTATTTGTTATTCGCCAAAGCAAACCTACAGCGGTAATGAGTTGTGCCGGGCATTCACGGCTATCGGGCAGGTGAAAGATGAAAACGTGTATCAGTATAAAATGACAGATACTTTTACCCCTTACCGCAGGAACATAAGCTATTACAACTGCACCGAAACACCAATAGTCCCGCTGATCGAACAACTCGATTTTATTAAGAATAAAAAATCATGGGGCTACCCCTTCAGTTTTGGTTTTTTCGAGATACCGGAACATGATTTTGAACTTATTAAATCGCAAATGATCAGCTAAACAACTCCTTATTGTAATTGTTAAACCAATAAAAACCAGTGAGAATGAAAACGTTAAAAACATCCATCGATTTTAAAGCCCCAATTGCAGAAGTTTGGAAAGGGCTTACCGACCCGGCAATAGTGAAGCAATATTTTTTTGGTACTAATTTAAAATCAGATTTGAAAGTGGGCAGCCCGATCACGTTCAGCGGTGAATGGGACGGAAAAACTTATGAGGATAAGGGTGTGATTCTTGATGCAAATCCGCCGCAATTATTAAAATATACCTATTGGAGCAGCATGTCGGGCACTGAAGATAAGCCTGAAAACTATGCTGATATCACTTATGTACTCCATGAGGCTAACGGAACAACAACTTTAACCATCACCCAAAACGGCGTTAAAAGCCAGGAAGCAGCAGACCATTCTGAACAAAACTGGCAATCGGTTTTCGGGGGCTTAAAAAAGCTGATTGAAAAATAAATTTAAAAAATGAGCCGGCATTTAATATTAAAATTACCTGATAAACGGTAAATTTACGCTATGTATTTTGTATCGCTCACACGGCTGCGGGTAAGATCATGGATTTATTTGCCGCGGTTCTTATTGGCTAACGAAGCTTCTGTAAAATCTATAAAACAAATAAAAGGCTTTGTGTCCGGTAAAGAACTGGTTGATAAAGGGCTGGTTTTTTGGACCGTAACCTTATGGGATTCGATGGAAGCCATGAAACAGTTCAGAAACAACGATCCGCATAAGACCGCTATGCGTAAATTGCCGGTTTGGTGTGATGAAGGCTCTTATGCACATTGGACACAGGATGACTCATCAATACCCGATTGGCAAACATTGCATCAAAAAATGATCACGATAGGCAAATTAACGAAAGTAAAAAATGCGTCGCCAAGGCAGGAGGGTATGAACTATCCGTCGCCGGCACGAACCAAAAGCGAACGTAATTTTAAATCTGCAATATTACCGGATAAAGCTTAAGCGTTTACCTACGCTGCCTTCTATTAAACGCCCGTTATCCAAAACCAAATTGCCGGACACCAGCGTGTAAGCTACTTTTGATTTAAATGTGTTACCCTCGAATGGGCTCCATTTACATTTGTACAAAATATTATCGGTCGTCACTTTCCACGGAGCATTTAAATCAACCAGCACCAGGTCGGCCCAATAGCCTTCGCGGATAAAGCCGCGTTTTTCTACCTGGAAACACGTGGCTACATTATGCGCCATTTTCTCGGCAATTTGTTCCAGCGTTATTTTGCCCTGGTGGTATAGTTCAAGCATGGCCGGCAAGGCATGCTGCACGAGCGGGCCGCCTGATGGTGCCTGCAAATAAGGGCGCGATTTTTCTTCCAGCGTATGCGGGGCATGATCAGTCGCTATCACATCGATGCGCCCGTTAAGTACAGCTTTTAAAATACCATCCCGGTCGTGTTCGGTTTTTACCGCCGGGTTCCATTTTATCAGGTTACCTTTTGTTTCGTAATCTGCATCGGTAAACCACAGGTGATGAATGCAGGCCTCGGCGGTTATCCTTTTATCTTTTAATGGTATCGTGTTATCAAAAAGATAGGTTTCCTTCTCGGTAGAGATATGCAAAATATGTAATCGTGTACCGTGCTTCTTTGCCAGCTCGACGGCCATCGAAGAAGACAGGTAACACGCTTCTTCGCTCCGTATCTTCGGGTGCAGTCTTACAGGGATATTGTCGCCCAGTAACTGTTGAAAATGTTCGAGGTTGCTTTTTATGGTGGCCTCATCTTCACAGTGCGTGGCAACCAGCATCGGCGACTGTGAAAAAATATTTTCCAGCGTTTTTGGATCATCAACCAGCATATTGCCTGTAGACGATCCCATAAATACCTTTACGCCGCAAACGTTAGCGGTATCGGTTCGCAGCACTTCATCAATGTTGTCGTTAG
>CAZZUU010000024.1:0-20676 GCA_964657275.1 uncultured Mucilaginibacter sp.
GACTTTCCGACTTTCGGACTTTCCGGACTTTAACTTATCTTTATACTAAATAAAATCCATCCTATGAAAGCATTATGGAACAACCAGGTTATTGCCGAGAGCGATAGCACAGTAGTGGTTGAAAACAATCATTACTTCCCCAAAGAAAGTGTAAAGGCTGAATACCTGAAGCCTTCGGCAACACACACCACCTGCCCGTGGAAGGGGCTTGCCAGTTATTACACCCTCGACGTAGACGGAATGCAAAACCCGGATGCCGCATGGTATTACCCCGATCCTAAACCGGCGGCGACCAATATTACCGACTATGTGGCGTTTTGGAAAGGCGTTAAAATAACACAATAATATGAAGCAGTACGATGCAATAGTTATAGGCGCCGGCCAGGCCGGGGGGCCATTAGCAAAAAAACTGGCTCTGGCCGGGATGAAAACCGCCCTTATTGAAAAAAGATGGATCGGCGGCACCTGTGTTAACGATGGCTGTACGCCTACAAAAACCATGATCGCCTCTGCAAAGGCGGCTTATATGGCAGGTAACAGCACACCGCTTGGTGTAAAAATAAAAAGCTATTCGGTGGATATGCGGAAGATCAAGAAACGTAAAGATGAGATTGTCCACCTGTTTAGGGATGGCAGCCAGAAAGGGTTGGAAGCAACAAAAAATCTCGACGTTATTTTTGGCGACGCCACTTTTACGGGAGATAAACAGGTTTCAGTGAAACTGAATGACGGCGGAAAGGTAAAAGAGTTAAAGGCTGACCTGATCTTTTTAAACACCGGCGCAAAAACCTTTATTCCGGATATAGCAGGGTTGTCAGACATTGACTACCTCACCTCGACCTCTATCATGGAACTAGACCATATTCCCGACCACCTGCTCATCATCGGCGGCAATTATATCGGGCTGGAGTTTGGCCAGATGTTTCGCCGCTTTGGCAGCAAAGTAACCGTGGTGGAGCGATCGGGCCGGATAGTTTCGCGGGAGGACGAGGATATTTCCGAAGAATTAACCAAAATACTGGAAAAGGAAAAGATTACTATTATTACCAATGGCTCTACATCGGGCTTCAAAAAAAAGAAGGACGGAACGATCATCGCGAATGTTAAAATCGGCGAAAAGCAAAAAGAGATCAAATGCTCGCACGTTTTGATAGCGGTTGGCCGTACCCCGCAAACCGAAGCGTTAAACTTATCAAAAACGGGCGTTGAAACGGATGAGCGTGGCGCGATTAAAGTAAATGATCAGCTGGAAACCAATATCAAGGGCATTTATGCTTTGGGCGATGTGAAAGGCGGCCCTGCGTTTACACATATCTCCTATAACGATTATACCATTGTGTACCGCAACCTTATTAAAAAAGAGGATTTAACCATAAAAGGCCGTCCGGTGCCTTACTGTATGTTTACTGATCCGCAATTAGGGCGCATTGGCCTGAGCGAAACAGATGCTAAGAAGCAGGGGTTAAACTTTAGGGTAGCAAAATTACCTATGGCCTATGTTGCCCGTGCCATTGAAACCGGGGATACCCGCGGTTTTATGAAAGCCGTTGTTGATGCGGATACCAAGCAAATATTGGGCGTGGCGATATTAGGTGCCGAAGGCGGCGAAATTATGACCGTTTTGCAAATGGCGATGATGGGCGGCATTACCTATGAGCAAATACGCTATTGCATTTTTGCGCACCCGCTGTATGCCGAATCGTTAAACAACTTATTTATGGCGCTTGATAGTTAGCCCCCGCTATGATAAAGGTTGAACATTTAAGCAAACATTTTGGTAACGTAAAAGCGGTTCATGATATTTCTTTCGAGGTACAGGAACATGAAAACATGATCCTGCTGGGGACCAGCGGCTGCGGCAAGACCACTACACTTAAAATGATCAACCGGTTGATAGAACCGACAGCGGGTAAGATATTTATTAATGGCAAAAATGTACTTGACCAGCCCCCGGAAATATTACGACGCGGAATTGGCTATGTGTTGCAAAACAACGGCCTTTTTCCGCATTACACAGTTGCTGAAAATATTGCCGTCGTTCCGCAATTGTTAAAGTGGGATAAGAAGCGGACGGATATGCGGGTGGCCGAGCTTTTAGAGAAGCTGCATCTTACAAAAGATTACTTAAAGGCTTACCCAAATGAACTTAGTGGCGGCCAGCAGCAGCGTATCGGGCTGGCGAGGGCATTGGTTGCCGACCCCGCAGTTTTGCTGATGGACGAGCCCTTTGGAGCCCTGGACAACGTAACCCGTTCAAAGATACACGCCGAATTCAAAGCCCTTGATGAGCTTAAGCGCAAAACCATCATTATGGTGACCCACGATGTACAGGAAGCATTCGAGCTTGGCGACAGGATCTGCCTGATGGATAAAGGAAAAATAGTCCAAGCGGGCACTCCCGTTGAGTTGTTATTTAACCCGAAGAATGATTTTGTGCGGGGGTTTTTGCAGGAACAACGCCTGCAACTGGAATTTAAAACTATTAAGATGCGCGATATATGGCAATGGTTGGACCCCGCCCCCCAGCCCCCTGAAGGGGGAGGGAGTAATTTGCTCAGCAAGGCTTTATCGTCAGAAACTAACTTTTGGAACGGCCTTGAGCATTTTAAATTCACATCATCCGAAACTATAAACATCAATCACAAGGAAACCGGTGAAGTTAAATCGGCAAGTTTTGAGCATCTGATGTCGGCTTTTTATCAATACAAAAAACAGCAGGCACAATGAATGAGCAACAGCAAACCCTGTGGGACTTTATGCGGCAGCAGTCGGATAAACTGGCTATGCAAACGCTCCAGCATATCGGGCTTACGTTTATCTCGCTCTTCATCGCCGTGCTGATTGGCCTGCCGCTGGGTATATTTATTACGCGCAGGCAGCAATTTTCGGGTGCGGTACTAGGTGTTGCAGGCGTGCTGCAAACCATCCCTAGCATTGCGTTACTGGGTTTCATGATACCGGTTTTAGGTATTGGCGCCAAGCCTGCCATTGCAGCGCTTTTGCTGTATGCTTTGTTGCCCATCATCCGCAATACTTATACGGGCATCGTCGGCGTTGATGCCACTATTAAAGAAGCCGCCATGGCTATGGGTATGAGTAAATGGCAGGTATTAACAAAAGTGGAACTGCCTTTAGCTATGCCGGTGATATTCGCCGGAATCCGTACCGCTACGGTGATAACTGTTGGTGTAGCAACCCTGGCGTCGTATATCGCAGCGGGAGGCCTTGGCGAGTTTATTTTTGGCGGCATTTCGCTCAATAACACCAATATGATACTGGCAGGGGCCATACCGGCGGCGCTGCTGGCCATCTTGTTTGATTTCCTGCTTTCGCGATTACAAAAATTGAATATCAAAAAACTAAAAGCCGCTACTGCTACCGCGCCACTGCTACTTTTAGTGCTTTCCCTGTTCTATTTTATACCATCGGCCTATGGCAGCAAACTCGAAGCAGGCTTTACGCCGGAATTTATGGGCCGGCAGGATGGCAACCTGGGCCTGCAAAATAAATATGGATTAAAGATCCGAACGGTAGTAATCAGCGATGCTGTGATGTATAAAGCCGCCTATGAAAAACAACTTGATGTCATCAGCGGTTATTCGACGGATGGACGGTTGAAAGCATACCACCTGGTGGTTTTGGATGACGACAAAAAGATATTTCCACCATATTATGCTGCGCCTGTCGCACGCGAAGATGCGCTTAAGAAATTTCCGGAACTGGAGCGAACATTAAATTTGCTCTCCGGCAAAATTAATGACAGCATAATGACCGCACTTAATTACCGGACTGACTATCTTCACCAAAGCCCGGATAAGGTAGCGAAGGATTTCCTGGTTTCAAAAAACCTTTGGAAGCCTTCCCGAAATGGTAACGCGGGAATTGTGCGGATCGGTTCCAAGATATTTGGCGAACAATATATTTTGGCAAGCATGTACAGTATGCTGATACAGGGGTATACCGACTACGATGTCGCCACAAAAACCGGCCTGGGCGGCACCAAAATAGTTTTTGATGCCTTAACAAATGACCAGGTTGATTTTTACCCGGAGTACACCGGGACCGGGCTGCTGGCTATTTTGAAGCCGTCGGCAAAAGCCGTCGACTCATTAACGCAAAGCAAGGATGCAACCTATGATTATGTGCAAAAGGAGTTTCAAAAGCAATATCATATCAAATGGCTAAAACCAATTGGCTTTAATAATGCTTATGCTTTAATGATGCGAAAAAAACAGGCGAAAGATTTAAATATTAAAACAATTTCAGACCTTAAACGGTATTTGGAAAGCAAATAAACAGCAATGGATTTAGCCGACTGTTATATAAAAGTTCGTAAACGCACGGAGCACATTTGTAGCCCTTTGCAAACCGAGGATTATGTGGTGCAGCCTGTGGCTGATGTTAGTCCACCTAAATGGCACATCGGGCACACCACCTGGTTCTTTGAAACCTTTATCCTGAAGCCATACTTTATGGGCTACCAGGAATATAACCCCGAATACAACTATGTATTTAACAGCTATTACGAAACCGTGGGCAACCGCGTGATTCGTACCGATAGGGGCAATCTAAGCCGGCCTACCGTTATAGAAATTTACCGTTACCGGGAATATGTAGACGAGGCGATGAATAAATTCTTATGCGAAGAGCCGTCCGAAGATGTTAAAGAATTAATGATATTGGGGTTGAACCACGAAGAGCAGCACCAGGAATTGCTATACACCGATATCAAATATATTTTAGGGCATAACCCGGTGTTCCCCGCCTATTCAAAGGATTATGTTTCGCCAAAGATCATTTCTTCAAAAAGCGATGAATTTATTAAAATGGACGAAGGTGTATACCAGATAGGCTTTAACGGCAGCGGCTTCTGTTTTGATAATGAGCTTAACCGTCACAAAGTTTACCTCAATGCATTTGAAATAAGCCCCAGCCTGGTTACCAATACAGAGTATTTAGAGTTTATAAACAGCGGCAGTTACCACGATTTCCGCCATTGGCACGCCGAAGGCTGGGATTGGGTAAAAACCAACAAAATTGAAGCGCCGCTATACTGGCATAATATAAACGATACATGGCACCATTACACCTATCATGGTTTGGAGCAGCTAAATTTGAAAGAACCGGTTTGCCACATCAGCTATTTCGAGGCTTATGCTTATGCATCATGGAAGGGCCTAAGGCTGCCAACAGAGTTTGAATGGGAGGCCGCCGCACATCAATTCAGTTGGGGCAAAAGCTGGGAATGGACAGAAAGCTCATACCTGCCTTACCCGGGATTTGCCAAAGCGCCGGGCGCAATCGGCGAATACAATGGTAAATTTATGGTTAACCAGAAGGTATTACGCGGGGCTTCGGAGGCTACCTCGCCGGGGCATAGCCGTATTACCTACCGCAATTTTTTTCAAACACATTTAAGATGGCAATTTACAGGCATTAGGCTGGCTAAATAAAAAACTATTTTCTATGAAAAACCCCGACATCGAAACCACACAAGCGCAGTTAGAAGCATCATCCAAACCTAAAACTAACCAGTTTTATATAGATGTGATGACCGGTTTAACGGCCAATCCTAAATATTTAAGCTCAAAATACTTTTATGATGCTACTGGCGATAAACTTTTCCAGGACCTGATGAATTGTGAAGAGTATTATCCCACCAAATGCGAGCTGGAAATATTTTCGGAAAAAACCGCTGAAATTTGCAAAGCGATTATTGGTGAAGGCGATGCTTTCGACCTGATCGAATTAGGGGCCGGCGATGCCACGAAATCAACCTACCTGCTTGCGAATTTAATAAATCAGCAGGCTGATTTCACCTATCTGCCCATTGACATATCCGAAAACGTAATATCCTATCTCAATATTACGTTGCCGGTAACCTTACCAAACCTGCAAATTACCGGTCTTAACGGGGAATATTTTGAAATGCTCGAAAAGGCTGCGTCCCTTTCAAATAAACGGAAAGTGGTTTTGTTTTTAGGTTCGAACATCGGCAACCTGGCTGTAGTTGAAGCTGAACGTTTTTGCAGGAAACTTCGTGAACATTTATCTCCCGGCGATATGATGCTGATTGGGTTTGATCTTAAAAAGAACCCTAAAACTGTTTTGGCGGCTTACAATGACAAAGAAGGTATTACCAGGCGGTTTAATTTGAATTTGCTGGACCGCATAAACCGTGAGCTAAATGCTAATTTCGATCGCACTCAATTTGAACATTACCCTACCTACGACCCGGAAACCGGCGCCTGTAAAAGCTATTTGGTGAGCCTTAACGATCAGCAGGTGAAAATTGGAAATGAAACAATTTCTTTTGCAAAGGATGAATATGTATTTATGGAGATATCGCAGAAATTCACCGTTCAACAAATTGATAAAATGGCCTTAAACAGCGATTTTAAACCCGTAAATCATTTTTTTGACGATAAAAAATGGTTTATCGATGTGATTTGGGTGGCGGCGTAACTAGATTATTTGTCATTATCCCGGCGGCATAAACGCCAGTTGCTTTTCAAAATAGGCATTCCAGCTTTGCTGTTGCTCACGGTTGAGCATGTGATTGGTATCGGCGTCGTAATCCAGGTTTAGTTGTTTGTATTTGGCGTCAACGCGATTAAAAATAGTTCTCGCCGCATATTGGTAATCGTCGTAAAAAACAGTCCGGCCAACGGTCCTTATCAATTCCTGCTGTTCCATATACGAAATGATGTAATGCCCCTGCTCGTGCTTTAATATTTTAGCCAGCATTTCTGCGGATGTAACCCTACGCATATCAATCCAGCATTTATCATTATTTAACAGCAGACGGATATCAAAATCCAAACGGTAATAGCCTTTTTGCTGGTGAGGTACGTATTGAAAATCAATAGTACAATTGGTATAGGCAATTACGCCCATGCTAATATTACCGACAGGTCCACGGAAATCATCAGCGGTTAATTGGTGATAGGACTGCGCCGAGCACGCAAGCGCAACCAAAAGCCAAAATGAGGCAGTACATACCAGCCTCCCGATAATTTTCGGGAATAAATTAAATTTCATGAGCCGTTTGAGAAAAAGTGCTACTTCTTTTTGACTCCCGGGTTATGTAAAAGGTTTAACGCCATCATTTCCTTCATGGTTTGCTGCATCGCATCGGTTGAGCCATCAAGGAAAATCACATTGCCTTGTGAGTTTTCGGCAAAGTGTTTAATAGATTCTGTCCACATCGTAAACAGGATAACGGAAGTATCCATATTGGCTTCCTGCATCTCTTTGGCCGCTACAGCCATACCCTTGGCCACCTCCTCGCGAAACAAAGCCACACCCTGCCCGCGAAGCTGTGAAGCCTGCCTTTCGGCCTCTGCAGATATTTTAATCGCGTTACCTTCGGCTTCTGCAGCCTTTGTTTTGGTTATCAATAAGGCTTGTCCTTCGTTTTCGGCAGCAGCCTTCAAATTATTTGACGCCACCACCTGGCTCATCGATTTCATGATTACTTCGTCGAATGTAATATCATTCAACTGCAAATCTTGCAAATGGTAGCCCCAGCCCTCCAGCACCTTGTCAAGCTGTTCTTTAACGTGCTCAACAATGTCTCTTCGCAATATCAATACTTCCGATTGCCTTTTGGTGGCAACGAAGGCCCTGATAGACCCCTCTACAGTGCGAATCAGCGCCTGCATCAAGTTACGGTCGTCTACAAATTTAAAGGCCACGTTTTTTATAGTTTCTTCCTGCTGGTCGAGCACCGAATAAAGCAGCATGGCTTTAAAGTAAACGTTAGCCTGGTCGAACGTTACTGCCTGGAACTCCAGCTCAACAGAGCGGTTTTGAATAGATATCTTTTGATAGATGCTTTCGATGAACGGCACTTTAAAATTAAGCCCGGGGGTTAGTATACGCCGGTACTTTCCGAATACGGTAATTACACATATAGTGCCCTGTTTTACAGACACAAACGATGAAAATAATACCACTACTAAAACAAAGATTAGAACTAAAGAGACGATTCCGGGTTGCATGGCTTATGGTTTTGTGAGGATAAATATAGTATTTAATTATTGGTGCGCTATTTGTTTTATAAAAATGCTATATAAACGGCAACAACCTTTATGAACTTAAAACGCACATTCGGAGCTATCCTTACTGTACTGGGAATAATAGGATTAATTTACACAGGCATAGGTGTTATTAATCACAGCAACCAGATAACCACGCTGGTCGTGGTTGGTATTATTGCTATCTTATTTTTCTTTACCGGGATAAGTCTTGTCCGCACTACCAACGACCAGGCCTGATACTTATAAGGGACATCCTCTGATTTTGGCTACCTTAATTTGATTGGAAAAACTGCATGATTGTGGGTTTTGTTTTATCATTTATATATTTGATAAATTCCTCAATTATAAACCACGCACCGGCAAATCAAATTTTTATCAATTGGAATTGCTTTGCCTGTTTTTTCAAAGAACAAAAATGAATTCAAGGAGAACCTTCGTCAAACAAATCGGATTGGGTACAGCGGCGCTTATGATAAGCCCGTCTGTTTTCGCAGCGGCGGGTACATGGTCCGGAATGCCGCCTCGCCTTCCACGCAGCATGCCCGAAATGCAGGGCGTATCATCTGATGTATTGGGTAAGCTGTTTGACGCCATGGACGCCAGTGACATTGAATTTCACAGTGTAATGGTATTACGTAATGGCTTTGTTATTGGCGAAGGCTGGTGGACACCCTATGCCTCCCAGTACAGGCATACGCTGCATTCTTTAAGCAAAAGCTTTACCTCTGCATCTGTAGGATTGGCCATTAATGAGGGCCATTTTACAATTGAAAGCCAGGTTATTTCTTTTTTTCCGGAGTTGTTACCTAAAGATGTTAGCGCCAACATCTCCGCCATGAAAGTAAAACATTTGCTTACCATGACCACCGGCCATGCGACAGACGCAGGATTGCTGATGGGTGAGAATTGGGCGCAAAACTTCCTTAACGCCCCCATCGTTCATGAGCCGGGAACGTTTTATGTTTATAATACCGCCGCCACCTACATGTTATCGGCTATCGTTCAAAAAACAACAGGCCAAAAGGTATTTGATTTTCTGACGCCGCGGCTGTTTGAACCATTAAAAATAGAGGGTGCAGATTGGGAGGTAAGTCCGCAGGACATTAACGCCGGTGGGTTTGGATTGAGGCTGCGCACGGAAGATATTGCGTGCTTCAGCCAACTATACTTAAACAAAGGGAACTGGAAGGGCAAACAACTTATACCGCAGGCATGGGTAGAGGCATCAACCAAAGCGCAATGGAAGTTTGACTCTAACCCTTTTGGCGGCACCAAGCCAAAACCAAACGACGACTGGCAACAGGGTTACGGCTACCAATTTTGGCGCACGCAGCATAATGGGTTCCGGTCTGATGGCCTTTACGGGCAATTTGGGATTGTATTGCCCGATGAGCAAACGGTAGTTGTTATAACTGAAGAAAGCTTTAATACGCAGGCCAGCCTTAACTTTGTGTGGGATGTGCTGGTTCCGGGATTACAGGCTGGTACATTGCCTGCAAACAGTTCAGCGCAGCAAACACTGAAAGCTAAAACAAAGGGGCTTCAAATAAAATTCCCAACAGGCAGCGCAACTGCGGCAATTGCCGGTAATATCTCGTCGAAGAAATTTATATTAGACGACAATACTTTAGGTGCCAAATCAATCACCTTTAATTTTAATAACGCCGCCGGTGATTTTGTGGTACACTATGACCAGGGTGATCGTAAGCTCAATTTTGGTATGAATACATGGGAGAGCCCGAAGAACGAACGGCCCATAAATAGCCAGCTGCCGTTTCCTGTAAAGCCCTTACCGGAGGTGCCATCGGAGGTTGTGGTTAACGCCACCTGGACGGATAAGAATACGTTATTTTTGGATATCCGCCCGGTTGAAACAGTAACCAGCGATTCAATGACCTGCCATTTTACCGACAGTACAATAAAGATATCATTTTTACAAAGTGTGGCAAGAGGAAATCCTTCAAAAGTACATGAAACGCGTCCTGAACTAACCGGCCGGATTGCATAAACGAATTAAGGATAGGCTATCGTCTTAAAATATACTTCACGTTTTTTGCAGAGTCTGACAACGTTGCTTCCTGGAACTGATTTTTAACTGCAAATTTTAATTCGTAGGTGGCATCAGCCAATACGTTGTCGGTGATTTTAAAATCAGTTTGTTTAATAGCCAGTTTATCATTTTCAAACTCCCAGTCGAAATAAAATAGGATCTTACCGGGCCGTTTAATAAAACCGGAGTGGTTTTTCACAAATGTTAACTCGGGGCAGGCATTGCAAAACATCGCTGCAGAATCGTCGTTATTTTGGAACGCAATGGTTTTGTACAAAGTCCATTTACCAACAATCAACTTGTCGTTACCGGATTCTTTTGCCGTGTGGCAGGCGGTTAAACCCAAAGAAAGGGTTATTAATAAAATCAGTTTTTTCATCAAAGATTTTTAGGCGTTTTGCGGCTGGTTTGACCGGCTTTTAAAATTCCATATTCTCTCCGCTTTACGGCCAATAAGCCAAAAGGAAGTACCGAGTATAGCAAAGAATAAAGTTTTATTGGTATGGTCCCAAAAATATTCAAAGTACTTGGTGTAGATAAAGATAAGCAGGAACGTGATACCGAATTCACGGGCAATAACATCCCTGGTTTTTAATCCGTATAGCAGGAAAATTCCGGCTACGGCCGCCGAAATGATACCCCAGTAAAACAGGCTGATCTGCCGGATGTGCCACCAATGATCGATACTGCCCAAATTGCCGAATATACTCAACAGCCATAATGACATAAAAAGGTATAGTAAGCCTATCACATACGTGAGTTCCCAAAAACGATCAATCCACTTTTGCTTTCGTAAAATAAAACAGCTAAAAACCAGCACCAATCCAAACAGTACAAATCTTAAAGGATAGTTCATCCCTAAAAAGTAATAGCTCCAGTGCGTTTGATAACCGGTTTCGGTGCCGAACCAGCTCCCAAGGGAAACTAATGCGAACAGCCATATCAGTCTCGAATCCATCCGCCAGGCTAAAAATCCGTAAACAAAAACTGATAATAAAAACAGCAAAGAAAAATGCCCGGAACCGTTATCAAGCGTTTTACCTAAAAATGCAATACAGCAGGCGGTAAATAACACGCCCGCAAAAATAATAGCCTCGTTACTGAAAACCTTTTCGGGATATTTCTTTTCCCAGCGCCTGCCGAAAAAGAACGAAAGTGCTGCCATAACACCCGACAGGATACTTATTACGATGTCCGGTGTGTAATAAAGGTGTTTAAGCCAATTGATCACTACATCGTCGATGATCAACGACCCTACTGCAATAGCGCCGCAAAATAAGGCGATCCAGAATGAGTATTTAGCCAGGCGCATCCAGTCGAACCCTTTCACTTCATAGGAATCACGGAGACTTTTAGCAGCATCTGTATCAATTAAGCGTTCTTTTTCCCAATGCGTTATCGCTTTGTTTAAAAATTCGCTTTCCTGCTTATCGAGATTGAGTTTACTCATTTGTTTGGTCCATAGTCGATGGTCCACGGACCATGGTTACCCATACCTAAGCTACGGTGGGAAATCTAAGATAGTATATCTTTATCAATAATCTAAAATCGTACCAAGTAGCGGGACCTTCATTTCATCGGTATTACAGAAAGGCCCTGGTATGGGCTGTTTTTTAATTGCTAAAACACGGACTTCATACAACGCACCCACACCAGGCAGCGGGCCAGCCCTCGAGGATATGCTGATCAAAGAAAAGACCAGGCAATAAATTGATTTTGCGGAGAGGGAGGGATTCGAACCCTCGATACCCTTTTGAAGTATACACACTTTCCAGGCGTGCTCTTTCGACCACTCAGACACCTCTCCGGAATGGGATTGCAAAGGTAAAAATAAAATGGATACCGAATAATGAATGTTTAACTACAATGGTTTAAAGACCAGTACCGTCATCCATGGTCACAATTATCCACTTGGTCGGGTCACTGTAATATTGCCCATCACTCAAACATCTTCACTGACAGACTCGGCCCAGACGGATTTTACTAAAAAACAATGAATGGAAAATGCAACAAATTATGGTATAATTGTTAATAGCCTTTTGATTTATGAAATTGAATATTACAGATGATGATGGATTTATTGCAATCGTAAATGGAGCCAGATATCAAAGCTTTTTAGAAGAAAACTGGCAGCTTGATAAATTAATGTCGCATTTTGTAGATCAAATGAATATCGGAAATATTATTATTTGGCAAACCAGCAATGACGGAGGTGGAAACTGGTGCGTAAAATTTCAAGAAGAACAATCAACAACGCCTGCATTTAGGCAATTTACGCAATCCATAAATGTCACTTCGGGTGAATTATTTCTAACCAATTATAGTGATTTGACAATGGCCGCCCAATATTCTGATGTGCCTATTCCTTCGGTTCACAACACGGACTTAAAAATTGAGCTTGAAAACGGTTTCTACGAAGTCACCATCAAGCAATTATTTGATCCGTCCAATTGCTGGGAGTATTTTGATGATCAAAACGAGGATATTATTGCGTTTGAAGTTATCATTTCGCCTTCGCTTAAAGATATTCAGCAAATGGTTAATAACGTATACTGGATAGCGTAAAGCGCTTAGATTTCGCTGCTTTATGACGTTACATAATAATTGCCGAACCGATAGTCCCGATAGCAATAAAAGAAAAATGATAATAAGGTAGCTGCCGCATTCCTCTTCACACAAACATCGCACGCAGGGTCGTCTGCGACAGACCCTGCGCAGACGGAAATAGAATGTGAATATCAATGCACAAAAAAAGCGCCCCGGTAAACCGGGACGCTCCATCAAACTTAATACATCAAAACTACACTATTATCTTACACGGTCATTATGTTTATCACGATAAATGGCCCGGCTTGTTCTGTTTTCTTCACGGCGCAAGTGGCTGCGTTCGGCACGGGTAACATGACCATCGGCCCTGGCAATACGTTTATTTCGGCTGATCCTGTTTTCGTCGCCACGTAAATGACGCGCCTCATTATGGGTTAATTCGCCGCTGCGAACCCCCTGGTTAATGCGCCTGTCCTGCCTGTGTTCCCTGTGGTTAATAACCGGTGTATGGGTTTGTGCCTGTGCAATTGAGGTGACGGCTAATGCTGCTATCAATAAACCTCCGAATATTTTAATTTTCATTTTTTTCTTATTTATGGTGTTTCAATAATAGAGTGTAGATAATGCATTTGGTTTAATGCAACTGCAAATAGAATTAATAAGTGAAGGGTTCACGCTGTCCGTAGACTTTTGGTAGATAGGAAACAAATCGTATATACCCGCTTTACTGCACACTAAGGGTAAAACGGTTACTCCGTTTGTGTATGCAGTTGGCGTATTTAATAAAAATTGGTTGGCACGCTAAACACGGTTTAAAAAGCCGATCAGCTTTTCAACAGCCTTTGCCCTATGGCTAATGCGGTTTTTTTCATCGAGGCTCATTTCGGCAAAGGTCATATCGTATCCATCCGGTTGAAATATGGGGTCGTAGCCAAAACCATGGCTGCCGCTGCGCTCGTGGCGTATAGTGCCTTTAATGGTTCCTTCAAAAAAATGTTCCTCACCGTTCCAGATGAGCGAAATTACCGTGCGGAAACCGGCGTTGCGATTGGCAACACCATTCAAGTTTTCCAGTACTTTACTGATGTTGGCATCGTGGTTGCCATGCGTGCCGGCGTACCTGGCCGAGTAAACCCCCGGTTCGCCGTTTAAGGCATCAATCTCAAGGCCGCTATCGTCGCCAAAGCAATTGAGCTTATAGTTGTTGTAAATAAAACTGCTTTTAATAGATGCATTATCCCGAAAGGTAAGCCCGGTTTCGGCTATATCATCGTAGCAGCCGATATCGTCCAGCGTGAGCAGTTGTATCCGGCCGTCAATTTTGGCGGCAACTTCTTCCAGCTTGTGGCGGTTGTTGGTTGCAAAAACTAATTGCGGCATGGTGTTAAAGTAGTTTTAGTTGCTCCCAAAAGGCTTTTTTGTTTTCGGTATTGTCCATCATCTCGTCAAAACTAAAAGTGAATAAAGCATTGCAGTTATTGATCGTGACCGGTTTGTTGAGTTCGGGTTTTTCAATTCCAGCCGGCAATGCGCTGGCACCTAACAGCAGCAATTTCGCGGGTTCAAAGAAATCCAGCAAATCACCAAATATGGTGTCGGGATATGTTGCTTTATTAAAAATTGCCACGTCGGCCATATCAAGCTCCATCCGCTTTAATATGCTTTGCAAGGCGGTTAAATGGTTTTCAGCAATAAAATCCAAATTGTGGTAATGGGTAATAACCAGGAAGTTCTTTTTATTTCCGCCAAGGTAATTAAAGCTAATGGTGGGCGTTTCTATAACCGGCCGGGGTGCCGGATCGATATATAATGCCCTGTCATCTTTTAACAGGAACAGGTCGTCCTGCATTATAAAATGGTAGGTAGCGGGGTTCTCTATTTTCATCCGGTATAGCCTGGCGTTGTTACGGTTTAACAAATTTTAACCAAAAGTAGTTAAACAGTTTGAAGCATTATTGGCATATTCGCACAATTATAGGCTGCACAAATTATAATGCGACCGTAATTAATAAATTTTACCGAAATTCGGAGGTTTTTATTCAGCCTTTCGGCGGATGATCCATTAGCACACAAAAGATACATGAGAAAATTTGGGATAGTTATTTTTAGTTTAATTTTAGTGATCTCGGCTGCACGTGCGCAAACACGTACGCTGGATAAAATTGCGGGGGTTGTAGGCAGCAGCATTATACTTCAATCAGATATAGAGTTAAAATATGCGTCGTACCTGGCACAGGGTAACCAGCCTAACCCTGCTATAAAATGCCAGATATTACAAAACCTGTTAACCCAAAAGCTATTGGCGCAGCAGGCTGTTATTGATAGCGTTGACGTAAAAGACGACGAAGTTGACGGCGAGGTTGACCGCCGTATGCGCAGCATGATTCAAAGGGCAGGCGGGCAGGACAGGCTGGAGCAGTTTTTAGGCCGGTCGACCATACAATATAAAGATGAGATACGCCCCGACATCAGGGAAGAACTTGTTGCGCAAAAAATGCAGCAAAAGATTACCACAAACGTAAACACTACCCCGCAGGATGTTAAAAAGTTTTACAATGGCATACCGAAAGATAGCCTGCCATCTTTCAATAAAGAGGTTGAAGTAGGCGAGATATCGTTTAATCCTAAATTAACCAAAGAGGAAAAAGAAGCCTATCGCTTAAAAGCAGAAGACTTGTTAAAACGGATTAAAGCCGGGGAAGATTTTGGCGCTTTGGCACGTTTATATTCGCAGGATCCCGGTTCGGCACCCGATGGCGGCGATCTTGGCTTTGCCGACCGCAGCACCTTTGTTAAGGAATTTGCGTCAATGGCTTTTAGGTTAAAGGCGGGAGAGATTTCGCCTGTGTTTGAAACCGAATATGGTTTTCACTTTCTGCAAGTTATAGAGCGCCGCGGCGAGCAGGTTCATGTGAGGCATATATTGATTATTCCTGTAACTACCCAGGAAAGTTTGGATCGCGCGAAAGCAAGGGCCGACAGTGTTTACGATCTGATGCAGAAAAACAAAAAAGTGGATTTTTCAACCGCTGCCGCCTTTTATTCGGATGATAAGGAAACCAAATATAACGGCGGTATGTTGCTGAATGCCGATAACGTGCAGGAACGGTCGACCTATATCCCAACGGATAAGCTTGATCCGCAGGTGGCGTTGGTTACCGATACAATGAAAGTGGGAAGTATTTCAAAACCGCAGTTATTTACCGATGCGGCAGGCAAAAAAACCTATAAAATTTTATACCTCAAATCGAGTACCGATGCCCATAAAGCTAACCTGGCACAGGATTATCCGAAGATAAAGGAATACGCCACAAACGATAAAATCAACCGAACGGTGAGCGAGTGGTTCCAGAAAAAAAGGACGCAAACCTTTATAAAGATAGATGCGGAATACCAAACCTGCCCTATTCTGAAAGGCTGGTCGACGCCCGAAACCGCTACCACCGAAGTTAAACCTTAATATATGCAACACCGCTCTGATGTGGAAGCAGCCGACGCTTTAAGGCAGGCTTATCAGCAAATAAGTGCAGAGATAGGCAAGGTCATCATCGGCCAGCAGGATGTGCTTAAATCGGTGTTGATAGCCATTTTCAGTAACGGGCATTGTTTATTGGTTGGCGTACCGGGGCTTGCAAAAACCTTACTGGTGCAAACGGTGGCCGAGGTGCTCGACCTCGACTTTAAACGCATACAGTTTACGCCCGACCTGATGCCATCAGATATTATAGGATCAGAGATATTAGGCGAAGACCGCAATTTTAAATTTATACCCGGCCCGGTTTTTTCAAACATCATCCTGGCCGATGAAATTAATCGCACGCCGCCTAAAACGCAGGCAGCCCTGCTGGAAGCCATGCAGGAGAAGGCTGTTACCGCCGCCGGTGTTACCCATCAGCTTGCAAAACCTTTCTTTGTGCTGGCTACCCAAAACCCGATTGAACAGGAAGGCACCTACCCGCTGCCCGAGGCACAGCTCGATAGGTTTATGTTTAATGTAGCACTGGATTATCCCACATTTAAAGAAGAGCTGCAGGTGGTTAAAAACACCACCAGCACTTTACAGCCAAAGGTTAATAAGCTGCTGAATGCAGAGCAGATCATGTATTTTCAGCAATTGGTGCGTAATATACCCGTAACAGATAACGTGCTCGAGTATGCGGTGAAGCTGGTTGCTAAAACCCGTCCTAACGGTGAGTTCGCTGCGCCGCAGGTTAAGCGCCTGCTCAACTGGGGCGCCGGGCCACGGGCCTCGCAGTTTTTGATTTTAGGGGCCAAATGCCATGCGGTGATCAGCGGTAAATACTCGCCCGATATTGAGGACGTGCAGGCTATTGCCAAACCTGTGCTGCGCCACCGCATTGTACGCAGCTACCATGCCGAAGCTGAAGGTTTATCTACCGACGATATCATTGAGCAGCTTTTTTGAGTGCGGATTTCGGAATGCCGAATGCGGAACTTTGAATACGCAGTTCCTTTTTAAATCCGCCCGGAGGGTTAACACAACTTAACCGAATTTAATGTTAACCTTTTTTAATATATTGATAATCAATAACTTAAAAAACAGAGGGTTAACATGGTTTTGCGTTTTCAATTGATCATACAGGCTTATATCCGGCTCTTTAGGAGTAAATCTTTTTTAAACGGCTCCACGGTCATCTTACATTTTTGCCGCTTGCCAAAGCCGAAAGCAATAAAACAAGGAATATCGCATCCATCGCTATTATGCCCATTAACACATGGTGCGCAACCGTTCGCCGTTTGCGGGTTTTTTTGTAGGCCGTTTGGCGATAGGTTTGTACGTAAACCGAATCTTTGAGTAAAGCGGTATCGCTCGCTGCGGTTATGGTAGGATTAAAATAATCTGCTGCCAGGTGCCGCCTGTTTTTACGGAAATCTTTCATGTCCGCATCACCCAGCCTGAAATTCTTCGCATCTGCTATGGCAATTTTTATGATAGAATCCCTGTGGCCGGTTTGGGCCTTTAGGTGGAAACTTAAAAAGACCATCAAAAATGCAGTTGCCATGAAAGGTTTTAGCATGAGGAAAATTAGGAAATTGTTTTGATAGAACAATGCCACTTGTCCTAAACGAAATTCCATTCTAGTACTCTACTTCAAAAAAGACATGCTTGCAATTGTGGTTGAGACATTTGTCAATGTTTAATCGAAGCAGCGTGTGGTAGAAGCTTGAAATAATCTCAGTTCTTGCTCCGCAAAGCGGACAAGTCGTCGGCTGATCGGTTATGATGTAAAATATTACCATCGCCAATTAGTTAGTTTAATAACGTTTATAAATCCACTTAAATCAAGCGGCGTGTTTGAAGATTCATCGGTATATTCTACACTTTCAAACTCATGCCAGCTTGGATCAATCTTAAAATCAATATAGTCCGTAAATAATTCAGGCCGTTTCCATTCTTCGGCGTAGAAATAGGTATCGTCAATTAACCTGGATTTGATTAAGGCGTCCAATTCCGATAGTTTGATATTATTGGGATTCGCAAAAATTACGAAGACAAATTTTTTATAATTGCCGCTGTCCCGATAGCGGTAAGAAAATTTGATGTTTGGCATTCGCCAAGATAAGGGTGAGGATTAAGGTTGTCAATCGGATATAAGTGAACGTTAACTTTCAAACTTATCGTTATGTATTCTTAGAAATTCCGCTTCGGGATAAAACTTTTTAGGTGCGATAAGGAATTTCCCGTCATAATCAATAAAGTTTTGTTTGATGCTTAACACTTCTTTGTATTTATAAAATTTTGGCGATATCTTAATTTTAAGATCTTCGGTTATTGTAATAAGATGTCTGTCAAACGCTTTGTCATGTAAGGTGTTTAAGGCCAACCCATTTTGTGGGCTTAACCTATTTCCTTTGTCCTTACTCCAAGGCGCAATGTGGCTTGCGACTATCAATTCGAGCATACCTATGCCGGTGATGCAACATTGATTATTAAAGTTAGAGAGTACGATCTTTCTAAACTGTGATTGGTTGACCCTCACCATCACTAAACGCTCTCGTTCCCTTCCTTCTGAAACGGGCAGGTTTTCTAAATCTATTTGGTAAACTTTTTCGATGGTCGTATGTTTTTTCTTGGCAAGCAGTTTTTCACTTTCAAAAAATTGTTCGTCCCAATCTTGCATATATTCCTGCCATATTTCCTTATCTAGCTTGCTGGCATTCGGTAGGCCTCCAACCCCTCTTTCTTTCAACTTAGGATCGAAACTGGCAAAGTTTCCTAGTTTGCGGGCTATGGAACTTGGCGACCTGTCAATTAAAGAAGCTAATTCGATAACATCTGCATTGCGCGAATGTATTTGTCCGAAAGGTATTTTGCAATATAAGTTAATGGCTAAAATAGATTCATCTCTCGTCCATAACTTTTGGCCTTCTTTCATATTAATTTCTCTTTCGAAAAATACGTGTTTACCTTCATTAATTTTATAATAATTTCTGCTACATATATGATACGCAAAGCTGTTGTAAATCACTCCAGCCCCAGTGAATCGCGTTAAAATTTATATCGTCATTTTCAATAGTTCGGGAGCGCTTAGAAGTTGAAAAAGTGGAAGTCCTGCCGAATTTATTTCGGCATCCCACTGGATATTCACGCCATGCAAAGTATGCGACTTGTCTGTCGCATACCGATCCCTCGTTTACCGGCATGAGGGATGCCGAAATAAATTCGGCAAGACCTGGGAATTTTTAAAAGCGATTTCCCTGCTCCCCACCCCCCTTTTCACCAATTCCCACTTTTTTTGCTACCTTGCGTACTTCACGATAGAAGCATAGTGACTTTCCACGATTTTAATTTCAACGAACACTTATTAGAAGGCGTCATCAGTATGGGTTACACCACCCCTACACCTATCCAGGAGATGGCCATCCCGATCATTTTAAACGGACAGGACATTATTGCCTGTGCGCAAACCGGCACCGGTAAAACAGGCGCATACCTGCTGCCTGTATTGGAGCATATCAGCAAAACCAACAAGCACCATACCAGCACGCTTATTTTGGCGCCCACGCGCGAACTGGCACAGCAGATAGATCAGCAGGTGGAAGGGCTTGCTTATTTTACAGGTGTAAGCTCTATCGCCGTTTTTGGCGGTGGCGATGGCAGCGCTTACGAACAGCAGCGCCGCGGCATTCAAAATAATGTAAATATCATCATAGCCACACCAGGCAGGCTTATTGCCCACCTAACCTCGGGCGTGTTAAAGCTAAACCATTTAACCCATTTGGTACTTGACGAAGCCGACCGTATGCTGGATATGGGTTTCCAGGATGATATCATGAAAATTATCAGCTACCTGCCAAAAGAAAGGCAAACGCTGTTGTTTTCGGCTACGATGCCGGGGAGGATAAGGTCACTGGCCAAATCGGTGCTGATAAATCCGGCGCAGATAAATATTGCCATTTCGCAGCCCGCAGTTGGTATCGATCAGCAGATATACCGTGTGCACGATCAGCAGAAAACGCCTTTGCTGCAAATGCTGCTCAAAAACACTTCGTATGCAAGCACCATTATTTTTGCATCCCGCAAAGAGATTGTTAAGGCGTTATCAAAAGAGTTGAGGATAGCCAAAGTAAACGCGATGGCCTTTCATTCGGACCTCGAGCAAAAGGAGCGTGAAGAGATCCTGCTAAAGTTTAAAAACAAGCAATTACCCGTTATAATAGGTACCGATGCCCTTTCGCGCGGTATTGATGTGGAAGGGATAGACCTGGTGATCAACTACGATGTACCCGGCGACCCGGAAGATTATATCCACCGCATTGGCCGTACCGCCAGGGCCGCAACCACCGGCACCGCAATCACCTTTGTAAACCATCGCGACGAGCGCAAGTTAAAAAGTATCGAGCAATTGATTGATAAACCTATCCGCCTGATAAACGTCCCTGATGAATTAGCCGGTATCGAAATGGTAAAACAGGAACACACCACTAATAAACGGCCGCAACAACGCCGCTGGGGTAATAATAGCCGTCCAAAAAGGTAACTTTTTGTCATCGAATTACTAAACCCTTACAGCA
>CAZZUU010000025.1:0-14431 GCA_964657275.1 uncultured Mucilaginibacter sp.
CTCTTCTGTTCGATTTGTACGCTTTTGATTGATTTTGAAAGCGCATCCGCCCCGGCCTGGGCCACCAGGTGATCGTTGTCGGCCGTGCTGCCCGACGCACCTATTGCCCCGATAATTTCCCCTTTGTTGGTCGTAATGGGCACTCCACCCGGGAAAGTGATCAGTCCGCCATTCGAGTGCTCGATTTGCCAGGCCTGGCCACCTGGCTGCGATAATTTACCGAGCTCGCCGGTTTCCATATTAAAATACCGGGCCGTTTTGGCTTTGCGGAAGGCAATATCGATACTGCCGATCCAGGCATCGTCCATACGGGCGAAGGCGACAAGGTTTGCGCCGGCATCCACGATAGCGATATTCATCAGTAAATGCAGCTGCCCGGCTTTTTGCTTTGCAGCTTCAATGGCCGCCTCCGCTTGTTCAAGTGAAATATTCATAGAAATATATTTTTAGAATTTTTAAATTATAAAACCTTGGAGTGCGATGGGATGGACGCTGATCAAACATTGCCGAGCAGGCCGACATGGTAACCTAATCGTGTTTCTACATCTCCCGCCTTGTGAAGCCCGTGTTCCAGCAATAGTTTGATCCTCCGTTGTGTTTCCGGCCGTGCGATGGATGCGTTACAAACGATCATCTCAGCACCCACTTCGTAGTCT
The DNA here is from genome assembly GCA_964657275.1 of uncultured Mucilaginibacter sp. Lineage (GTDB taxonomy): Bacteria > Bacteroidota > Bacteroidia > Sphingobacteriales > Sphingobacteriaceae > Mucilaginibacter. The sequence goes on from CAZZUU010000025.1 coordinate 657, forward strand.
GGCGGCAAACTTGCCACATCGGCAAATCGCTTGGTTTCGCTGATGGCCTGCTTGTCGAAAGTTGCGATGCGCTTTGCAAGTGAATCGACAAAGGCATCGAGTTCCGCATCGGGGAGCGAGCGGTTGACGTAGCCATACCGTTCGGCCAGGTCGCCCGGAATGTCATCGGCAGCCAGCAGCACCTCCAGCGCCCGGCCACGGCCCATAAGCCTTGGTAGCCGAGCCATGGGCCCGCCGCCCGGCACTATACCTGCCCCAACCTCAAAGTGTCCAAGAATGGCTTTTTCGCGGCTGGCAAAGCGCATGTCGCATGCAAGCGAAAGCTCACTCCCGCAACCGGTAGCCCGTCCTCGTATTTTGGCGATAGATACCACCGGGGCGCGGCTCAGGCGAACGAGCATATCCGGCCATGGCAGCAAGCCTGTCGGTCCCGGCGGCATACCGGTTGTCTCTTCGGCGGGCGAAATAAAATCGTAGTGGGTGAGGAAAAATCCGTCGATCGCGCTGTCGAAGACCACGACCTTCAATTGCTCGTCGGATTCTATCGCCGTGATGATCTCGTTAAGTTGTGGAATTGTTTTCGGGCCGAAAATATTAACCGGCGGGTTATTTAGCGTGACGCGCCAAAGTGAAGGTGATTCCTTCGTGAGGAAAACTAACTGATTGCTCATAGCTGTTTATTTGTTATTTTCAATGGCAAATGGATGATAATTATCATGCCATCGTTTCAATAGGTTGAATAACAAATGTTTATAAACAAACTAACGGATTATACGCCTCGACTAATCATAATATGTGGAAGACGTACAGGATATATCATGGTTTTTCGAAATGAATTTTAGCTACCCGAAAAAGACTTTTGGATTTTGTTTAGCGAGCGTTCACAGGTCAAGGTCGACCGCGCTTGCCGGAACCGAACAGCAAATCAGAACATTTGCTTCAGCCGGCGGATCAAGGGGACTTGGAGCGTAGGTAACCTGCCCGTCAATCAAACCTGTTTCACAGTTATGACAAACACCCATACGACACGACCATTTAACCGGGACGTCACAGGCCTCCGCCGCTTCCAGTAAACTGCCAAAACGGGGATGCCATCGAAACGAAATTTTGCTTTTACTGAACGTAACCAACGGGCCTTGCCCGGTATTCTCAGCTGGCGCGTGAGGTGTTTTCCCGGATCCGCCCTGGGGGTCTGTGTCATTGTCAAATAGTTCTGTTTTAATGCTGCCGGCATCTATGCCGATGGTCTTTAGCGCGTCCGTGATTGCATGGGTGTATGCAGGCGGTCCGCACAAGTAACACTCACTTTCTATGGGCAGCTGCATAGCTTGTAGTTTCTGCAAATCAAGATGACCCTTAACATCGTAGTCTACCCCGCTAACTTCTTTATCAATGGGCGAACTGTATATGATCACGCGGTGTAAAGCGGATAGCTGGCTGCATAGCGATCCTACTTCCTTCCGGAAGGCTTCAAAAGCCCCGTTCCGGCAAGAATATATCCACCATAGCTCGCGGCCCGGATCCTGACTGGCGACATGGTACAGGATACTTAATAAAGGCGTAATACCTACTCCGGCGCTTAGCAACACCAGCGGCCCTCTGCGTTCGGACAAAGTGAATGTGCCGCGCGGCGCGCTGATATCCAAAATGTCGCCATCATGCACTTGTTCGTGCATATAAATGCTGCCCGAACCGTTTGCTTCACGTTTTACGGCAATACGTAAACTTGATCCATCCTGCGGCCCGCAAAGCGAATAAATGCGCACCAACGGGATACCGTCTTTTAAAGGATATACCCGTACTACGATGTGCTGCCCCGGTAAAAAAGCTGGTTTCGGGCTTCCGTCCTGTGGGCTCAGTTCAAAGGACCGGACTCCTTCGCATTCCATCTGCGAACGCTTTACGACAAAAGGCCGGAAACCCGTCCAAGCAAGTTCAGCGGGTGGCCCGCTCAACCCGGCATTTCCTTTAACCGCACCTTGCAGGGCAGCATCCAGCAAATTTTGGAAAGATCCTTTCCAGCCTTCGCTAAGCGCGGGAATTTTTAAAGCCTTTTGCAGTTTATCTTCCGGGTGATCCTTTAAATAAAGCAGCCCGTCAATATCAACCACGCTCATTTTCTCATTTCCGTCCGCAATCTTTTCTATTATATCGCCTGCGCCAACATCTCCTTCCTGTATCACCCGGAAATAAAACCCGGGCCGTTTGTGCGAAACAAGCAAGGCAGGCATTTCCGGTACGCCGGTACTTATACCCACCCTCCAACAGGTGACCCGGGGCTGAGTGATCTCAAAAATGGCTGTGCCTATCCGGAAGCGGTCGCCGATGCAAACCTCGTTATCGGCCAACCCTTCTACGGTAAAGTTTTCGCCAAATTGCCCATAAACAAAATCATTGCGTTGTAAGGTCTCGGCCCAGTATTTGTACGATTCAGCCTGGTAAACCATAACGGCGCGATGCTCGCCGCCATGTCCAACAAGATCCGCCTGGGCATCTCCGTCAAGGTTGAGCTTTCTTGCTTGAACGCGCCCGGCGACAGGCGTTTTATAGACTGATGTTCTGACCATTTGCCCCCGCCATGGAATTTCCCGCGGCTGGCCCACATTCACGGAAATAACTCTCATATCACATTTATTACATTCATTTAATGCAAGTTACCACATTTTTCGGTTGTTGTAATTGCATAATAATTCATCTAATGCATGATATTAGTTATCAAACGGCTATCCATAGTGAGTCCAGAAACCAATTCTTTTTATCACAGAAATCAGCGACCGGTAAAAACCGGCAAGCACAAGCAAGTGTCCTCGTATCTTCTAATGTGTATTTTTGAGAAATTTCCATATCAATGACTTCATCTTTTAAAAATACCAGAGTGTGTACACCTATCTTAACTGCTTGCGCCTTTAAGCTAACAAGGTAGCTTTTGCAGGCGCCGCTAAAAGGGTCATACGTCGGAAAATGACCAAACTGCCGGATGTCAAAATTGGCCCCGAGCTCACGGTTGATCCTGGTTAACAGATTCAGGTTGAATTGTTTAGTAATACCGCCTTTATCATTATAAGCGGCCAATATGGTATGGGGGTTTTTTCGCAGATCTGTACCGACCAGCAGCATATCGCCGAAGTCAAGCGTTCTCCTTATCCGCCTGCAAAATTCAGTAGCATCACCAATATTCATGTTTCCAATGCTCGAACCCAAAAAAAGCACCACTTTGCGTTTTGGGGAATCAGATACCGCTATTTTGAGCATATTGAGGTAATCGCCGTGTAATCCGTTGATTTGAATTCCTGGCAACACCACGGGGAGCGTGGCATTAAGGTAATTAATGATGTTTTCGGAAATGTCAATAGGTTTATAAGTGAACCTGATCCCATTTTCGAGCATGTATTTTAGCAGAATGCTTGTCTTGGTAGCGTCGCCGGCACCCAGTTCTATCAGGTCAAAATCATTCCCGCCGCATCTTATCGCCGCAGCCAAAGCGCTGGTTTGCTCTGCAAATATTTCGAGCTCGCAATAGGAAGGGTAATACTCCGGCGCCCTCATAATCTCCTGGAAAAGCGCGTCGCCAGTTTCATCATAAAAATATTTGGATTGAAGATATTTTGGCTGGGCAGAAAGTCCATCAATAACATCATTGAGAAATGCACTTTCAGCGCTTTCTTTCGTTTTTTTTTCCACTTCGGGAAACTGGGTATCTGTGTAATTCATTTTTTTGATTAATTAATGGTGTTGTTGAATGGTAGGTTTATCACATAGACGATTCATCATTCGATAAATGCACCAAACCCTTGCTGATGCTTCCTTTGCCTTATGTACTATGCCAGACGCAATTGCTATTGTAACAATTGTATCGACAAAGCTTTTTTTGAGAGTTTTTCATTTTTTCAAGCGGTATGTTTTGATGCTTTAATTTTTGCAAATCCATTTCCGTGCCACGCGTAAGTTATTGTTTATCAATTGTTTGTATTTATTGCCTGCAGTCCCGATACTTTAAATATCACCAATCAGGAAATTCCGTCAGGAGATGTCGAGGGCACCACGAACCGCCTGGTCCAGATCTGATAAAGGGTTTGAAACACCAGATATATAATGACCACCGTCGTCAGCGTCAATAAAAGCGTTGCCAACAACCAATGTATGCTATCGGGCTGGTTTTGGGCATAAGGCAACAACACGCTGGGATCAGCAGCAGCGAAATGATTATTGTAGAAAAGAAGCCCACAGAAAGGGTATCCTTACCCCCCTTTTTTTACCAACATTGGGTACTGTATCCATCTGAAGGTATATGTAATACTAAGCAGCACAAACGCAGTCACGGCTGTTCAAGTCGCTCAATAGCCCGGATTTTGAGTGAGATTTCCGTTCAATAATATGTCATTATATGGAATAGGGTAAAGCAGATCTGTCGATTTCCATGTAATCGTTTTATCAACAGGAAGCACATCATCTGCCCTTGTTTTACCGGCTGCACCGGTAAGACTTGGCATCCTTTTTAAGTCGAGCCAGCGGTTCCCCCACTCAAAACAAAACTCAATTCTTCTTTCTTGTTCTACAGCAGCAAAGCATTGTGCAGGGGTAAGTGTGGCCGATAAATTGGCCAAGCCAGCTCTTGTACGTATGGTATTCAAATCATTGATGGCTCCCGACATATTATTTTGTCTCGCTCTTGCTTCAGCGCGGATAAGATATTGCTCCGCCAATCGCAGCATCATCGTATATTCCGTTGTATTGCCAGAATAGGTGTTAGCCTTGTACTTATAAGGTAAATAGTTGCCTGAGTTTGCACTATCGTCATAAATCCATGCTGCTTTACGCAAATCTCCGGCTTCAAATGCATTTAATAAACTATTGGTAATATTGTACCCGGATCCAAAACCGAATAAAATTGAATTGTCCGCCGCATTCTTATAATAAGTAGGCGGCTGCACTTGCCAGATAGTTTCACTGCTATTAATTAAAAAAACGTTATTTGGGTCAGGAGTTAGCGTAGTGCCTGAATTATTAATTACATTTGTAGATAGGGTTTCGGCTGCGACCCAACTTTGCTGATAAAGGTTTACGCGCGCAAGCATCGCTGTCGCCGCCCACTTAGTTGCTCTTACATATTGACCTGTAGCATATGAAGCCGGCAACAAAGTTTGTGCTTCTATCAGATCCTGGCTAATCTGCTGATATATTTGTGCTGATGCCGTCCGCGAATCATTGCTTTCTTTCTGGTAATTATTTGTTAATACCAAAGGAACATTTCCGTAAAGATTGACAAGATAGAAATAGCAATAGGCTCTTAAAAATTTGGCTTCAGCGCTATATTGCGCTGCTGTAGCAGCAGTAATATTAGTAGCCGTTTTTAATCCGATAATGCTGGCATTAGCCGCTGCAATAACCTGATAGGCTGATGACCATAAATCTTCCGTGTCCCCATTGGTTGCTGAAACTGCATTGTTTTGTAATTGTAAAGAATTGTTATCCGCACCAATTTTAATTAATTCATCGGCCGAAAGACCTAAATAAGCCGAAGTGTTTCCGCTAATTAAACCGGTAGTATTCAATGTGGTATAAATGCCCATTATGGCGTCATTAATGCTGAGGCTGTCTTTAAATACATCTGCTTCGAGGACGGCATTCTTTGGAGGGCCTATTTCTGTAAATTTTTTACACGAGGGCATTATTCCGAAAAGGATAATAGCAGATAATAAAAGAGCCCAATAGATATTTTTCTTGTCCATTTTAATTTTGATTTAAAGTGACATATCAATACCACCTGTTAATATTCGCTGGGGCGGAAAGTCATAACTCGTCAAGCTTGGCGTTATCGGATTGATGCCCTTATAAGGCGTAATGATTAATAGATTTTGTCCCTGAGCAAAAATCCTTAAACTATTTATTTTAGCCGTTTTAAGCCATTTTTCTTTCAGGGAATAGGATAAAGAAAGATTTTGCAGCCGCAGATAAGATGCATTTACAATCTGGGCATCAGAAAATTCATAATAATCCATATCCGATGAAGAGAATGTAGTGAATTTATGTTGCGAAGTAATATCACCCGGTTTTTGCCATCTTCCTAAAACCGCGAGGGGCTGATTGATCATGCCTCCTGGCTGACCATTGGAAACGGCATAAGCACCTTTTTGATCTTTGAAATCGAAAAGGAAACTCAGCTGCCAGCCTTTAAATTGGACACTATTGATAATACCGCCCTGATACTTAGCGTCAAGGTTTACATTAATCTGATCACTGGCATTATAAAGGCCATCATGATTAAAATCCTCAAAAGTATATAGGCCCGTCTGGGGATCAACACCCGTGAAGTGATATAATTTTTGTATCGATAATGGCTGACCGACAACGTACTGATCTGCATAACTGCTTTGCGCCAGACCGGGATAAGAAAGTAATTTGTTACGGTTAAAACTGACGTTAAATGCGGTCGTCCAGCTAACGTTATCGGATTTTATATTTAGGGTGTTTAAAGTAAACTCCCATCCCTGGTTTTGAACCGTCGCCGGAATATTAGCAACAATAGGAAACAGCCCTATATAGGACGGATAAGAATAATATACTAACTGGTTACCTGAACGTTCCCGATAGAACACGGCCGTTAACGAGATCCTGTCCTTCAAAATTCCAATTTCAAGCCCGGATTCCAGTTTCTTGTTTACCTGCCAGGTAAAACCGGGATTATAGGGTTGAACAAGACCAAGCGTTCCAGAGCCATCATAACCGCCAGCAGTAGAAGAACTTGCCTCGTATAGTTCCAGGTATTTATAATCACCTATGCTGGCGCTGCCGGTGGTTCCGTAACTGCCCCTCAATTTTGCAAAGCTCAGGAACGGCAGGTTATCTTTAACGAACTTTTCTTCTGAGAATATCCAGGCCGCACCTGCGGAACCGAAGTCGCCCATTTGCTCTCCCGATTTGAAACGTGAAGAACCATCCCTACGGCCGGTCACATTTAGGATGTACTTACTTTTCCAGATATAATTTAGCCTCGCAAAATAACCCAGGAAACGGTATTGCGCATAATTACTTGTTGAGTAAGTGCTTTCGGCCGATCCCAGATCCTCCAACAGATTATCATTAGCATATCCGGATCCTGTAATGTTGGTTCCGGTTGTAATACTTTCTGTCAGCGTTCCTCCTGCCGTGGCCTGCAAGTCTCCACCGCCAAATGACAGGTTATAAGTTGTTTTTGGTTCTATGATCCAGCTGTGAATATTGTTTGTTCCATATTCAGCTTGTGAAGTGTTATATTCCGGCTGCGCATAAACACTGGCGGGATACATGGCCAGTTGGGTCATTTGTGTATTGGTATAACCCATACTTGCAGATAGATCCAGCCCCTTAACCACCTGGTAATTCAAATTAAGGTTGCCTAATAAATTATTGGTAGTGGTTTTATATTTTTCAAAAAAGCTCTGGAATTGATATGGTAAACCAAAGTTTCCCCATTGCGAGTAGTTTAATTTCCCATTTGCATCTAAAATAGAAGGGGCATTAGGCGGCAGTGAATAATCATAATAATCGACTGAAGGATTATCGGTAAATGAACTTGAAAAACTTTCAAGCATAGAAACGGTGAATTTCTTATCGTTTGAATTATGGGTAACAACTACCTGGGTTGACAGCCGCTGATCGCTAAAATTATTATTTTTAAATTCATCAGGAATAGGTGTGCCATCCCGGTGATAGCCGCCGCTGAGTCTGAATGTGGTGTTATCTCTACCACCCGAATAGGCCAGTTCCGCATCATTGGTTATTGCAGTCGAAGCAAGCACTTTTTGCCAGTCTGTATATTTGGTTTGGCTGTAAAGGGTTAAATCCGGGGCGTTGTTTTGATCAGGTGTAATGCCATCATTTTTAAAAGCCTCCGTCCTCATTTCCAGGTATTGCTGGGTATTAAGCAATTTTATTTTTTCGGGCGGAGCTGTAATGCCAGTATAATAATTAACATCAAAAGTTGCTTTACCGCCTTTTCCTTTTTTTGAAGTAATTAAAATAACACCATTGGCGCCTCTTGAGCCGTATACAGCTGTCGCGTCTGCATCTTTCAATACTTCTATGCTTTCAATATCAGCCGGGTTAATTCCGTAAAAGGCATTTTGACCGCCATTGTTGCCAGGAAAAGCATTCTGATTGATGCCTGTATTGTCCAGATCACCAGTACTTGTAGGCAGCGGAACGCCATCCAATATGATCAGCGGGGTGTTAACCGAATTGAAAATATCTTTCCGACCACGTATGGCAATATTGAACTGCCCGGTAGCATATCCGGTTGTTTGTTGTATATCTAATCCGGGAGCCAAACCCTGCAAGGCCTGTAAAATATCAGCCACAGGCTGTTTACTGATCTCTTCGGCTGTAACCGTTGAAATTGAACCTGTATTATATCTTTTCGTTGTTGTTCCATAACCAACAATTAAGACCTCATCCAAATGGCCTAAATCATCCTCTAATTTTACATTAATTACCGTTTGCCCGTTAATCGGAACTTCCTTCCGTTTATAGCCTATAAAATAGTATGTAAGCGTATTTGTGAGTTCAGTTACAATTTGGTAAGCTCCGTTACTATCGGTCACTGTCGCTTGCTTGGTGCCCTTAACAAAAATGGTAACCCCCGGCATTGGAACACCCCTGGTATCTGTTACTTTCCCTGTAACGGTAATGAAAGCCGCTTTTGGTTTTAATTTAAGGCCGGAATATACATCCTTATAATTAGCGTTAGCCGGCAAATGAACGCAGATCAATAAAACGATATAGGTTATTTTACAAACTAACCATAGGTTTCGGTGATTATTGGAATAAAAAATTATTGCCTGCTTTGTAATTTTTTTCATAATTACGAAGATTTTGATTTATGATTGTTCTACAACTGCCGCAGATACAAATCCTTAAAAGCGGCAGGCACTCCGCTACTTACTCCTTCCTAGCCACATGCACCGCCTGCGTTTATCGGATAGGAATAAACTTCTTTTTGATACTCCGTTTCCATGATAGCTGGTTTTCCCTAAAAATACAAAATCTGTAATAAAATCTCCAATCCTAACTTGATTTTGCTTCTTTCCAAAGAAAAAAAGTTGCCGTAACAGTAGGATCCTGTTTTTTTTTTGAGAGTTTTATCATTTTTTTACTGTCTGATTTGATATTTTTATTTTTTACCAACTTGTTTCGCGCAATTAATAATGTATTGTATATCAGTATTTTATATGATGAAGCAGGTTCATAAATCCTTTATATCTCACAAATCATGAAAATCAACCATGAAATGTCGTGAGCGCAAGTAAAACCGGTTGCCTTCAAAAAAAGCGGGTTTCTTTTTCTCAAAAAAAATTTAGAGATTTATTTAAAATTTGATAATTCACTATTAATCAAGGCTGTCTTTACATACACAAAATCAGGCCTTAGATGCTATGCTGACTTATATTACTTTGAAGAAGAAGCAGTCTTTACATAGTTGGTAAAGCATGATAGTGTTTTGAAAAGAGGCTCCACTGTTATAATATTTATTTTATGAGTCACGCGATATAACATCGCTGATAACTCGTCGACGTGTAAAGGTGATATCCTAAAACATCATTCTCATAGTTATCATTTTGATGAAAGAAGACTTTTATGTTTAAATTAACATTTATAGGCATTGTGTTATTTCTAACTGTATTGAATGTTACAGCCCAATCTCCTGCTGAACAATCTTCAAAAAAGTTGCTTTTAGCGATCCAAAAAAGCAAGCCGGATACTAACCGGATTAGCCTCCAGTTAAAGTTAGGGGATTATTATCTTAATAAACCTGACTATGCCTCGAGTGTACCGGTTAATAAACCTGAATATACCCCGGGAGTACCAGACGCGTATAAAAACCACCGGGACACTGCCATCAACCTTTATAACGAGGCAATGCAGTTAAGTATTAAGTTGCATGAGACCGATTGGGAATATATTGCCCTGGCAAGGATTGCTTATTACTATGAATGGGTAAACGATCCGATACGGTGCAGGCAGTGTTATATGCGGGTTATAGCCTATTATCACCAAAAGGGTAATCTTGGCAAAGAAGCGCATGCCTGGCAACTTTTAGCTAATGGGCACTCTTTTTTTGATAAATTTAGCAATGATGTGCCTGAGACGATAAACGATTACCAACACGCCCGTTTATTGTATTTAAAAAACCATGAGCTGGCAAATGCAGCTGGCGTTTTAATTGATATTGGTGAGTTGAGAATGACCATTAAACCGAGTGAGCTTGGGGAGAAAGAAATACAACAGGGTTTGGCCGAATACAAAGCGGTGGGTTATAAGCAACTGCAAAATACTTACTCGGTGCTCCTCCAGCTGGAATACGATAAGGGCAATTATTACCGGGCGCTGGATTATTGTTTACAGGGTATTAAAAGCGCCGCACCAGGTGAAAGTGTACGTAACTCTTCAACTTTTTACATAACAGCAGCAAGGTGCAATTATGCGGTAAAAAAATATAAGGAAGCCCTGGACTGGGCCCGGAAAGCAATAGCTATTGATGGGGGATATCCGGATCATAACTATTTCTTGGTTGAAACCCTGTTGGCGCTAAACAGGAAGGAAGAAGCTTTGTTGACGCTAAATGACATTACCAGGGCGAAGGTTCATCATACTTCCTGGGATACATTAAGTCAGTATAAGGGTCTCGCCCTTTATTACGATAAAGAAAACAGTATTGACCTCGCGGTTCGATACTACCTAAAGACTTTAGAATTAGCTAAAAAACTTATTGGCGGGGCGGTTAATGAATTTTACATAACCTGCGATAACAGAATTGCGGAAAATTACCTGAAAGCCAACCAGGCCGCAAAAGCTGAAAAGTACATTAATGATGCCGCATTAAACGTTAAATTCATCAAAACAACTTTAGCCCCGGATTTTTTGACCGATTTCTATGATAATTCATATAAATATGATCTCGCAACGGGTAATTACCGTGCAGCAATAAAAGATTTAACGCGCCGCGTTAAACTACAGGATTCACTTTTTACTGTGGATAAGGACAACAAGATGGCAGAACTTGATATCAAGTATCAAACTGCTCAGCAGGAACAATCCATAAAGGACTTCCACAATCAAACCGCTATACAGCGGGCAAGGCTGGAAAAGGCTAATTTGCAAAGTAACATTACTCTGGGCGGCGTATTGGTTATGATCCTGATCAGCGCGTTATTTTATAGAAACTACAGGCAAAAACAAGCGGCCAACAACATTATCACTCAAAAGAATGGGGTGCTGCAGCATTTGCTCACCGAAAAGGAATGGCTGCTGAAAGAAGTACACCATCGTGTAAAAAATAACCTGCATACGGTAATTTGCTTGCTGGAATCGCAAGCCCAGTACCTTGAAAATGATGCTTTAAAAGCTATAGAAAACAGCCAGCACCGTATTTATGCCATGTCTTTGATCCATCAAAAATTATATCAGTCGGATGAGACAAAAACCATCGGTATGGCTGAATATATATCCGAATTGGTTAAGTCGCTTGAAGACGGTTTTGGCACTGCAAATCAAATCAACTTCAAACTAAATATCGATCCGGTAAGCCTGGATATATCACATGCCATCCCTTTAGGACTGATCATTAATGAAGCTGTAACCAATTCCATCAAATACGCTTTCCCCAATGATAGAAAAGGCGAAATTTCGATTTTGTTGATTGACGATGGAGGGCAAATAAAACTGGAACTGAGCGACAATGGTATTGGGATGCCGAAGATGGCAAACGAAACTGAATCAGGCTCGTTAGGGATTTTATTAATGAAAGGGCTAAGTGAAGATATTGATGCCAATATCAGCTTTGAGGTTGACAACGGGACCCGGATAGCGATCAGTTTCAAGCCCGATGACCTGACTAAGACGATTTTGGAACCAGACGGAACAAAGGAGGGTATTTATCTTTAAAAAATATTTTGACATTTATTTAAAATAAGGTTTTATTCACTTAATAATCAGTGCAGTTGAAAGTATAAAAGATCAATTTATCAAAAACTCCATTATAAAAATTGACGGTTTGGTGTGCTTAACGCATAGTGCACGCAGGATTATTTAATCATTTAACTTACTCCGAGCAATTATGAAAAGAATTATTTTTACGGTACTGCTGCTCTTGAACATAGCTATTGTTCGAGCCCAGGACCATGACCCTTTTTACACATTACCTAAGCAAGTTCCGTATGTTAAAATGGAAATTCAAAATAGTAAGCCGGACACCAATCGTATCAAACTCCAGTATCAGTTGGCAAACTACTATATATTTAAACCTGGCCTGGACAAAACAAATTTAGACAGTGCATTAATTTATTTTAACGATGCGATGTCATTAAGTAAGCATTTACAGGCCAAAGGTTGGGAAGCTGAGATCAATAAGCTTATGGGGAATTATTATTTGCAAATGGGGGATCTGGAGCGAAGTAAGCAAAGTTTTATGGCCGCTATTGCTTATTATGAGAAAAAAGGCAACGACATCGAGGTGGCGAATGTGCTAAATTGGGTGGGGTATTGGTATAAGTCTAATACCGGTCAGGATGAAATAAAAGAAAAACTTTACAGTCGGGCGGCTTCAATCTTTGAAAAATTGGGGGAACACCATTTGGCTGCCACGATGTTAACTAATGAAGCCTTTCTTCATCTTGACGATAAAGACTTAACGATCGCAGAAAATGAACTAAAGAAAATACTGGTTCAATATAAGTCTACTGCTAAAAATGCGATTCCGCAGGTTTACTGTATCCTGGCCTATTTACAGTATTTGAAAGGTAATTATTACCGCGATATTACCTATGCGTCTGAAGGCCTGAAAAGCATGCGGATTGCCGGAGATACAACTGATGCCTGGAAGTTTTATCATGAAATAGCGAGGGCAAATTTCGCGATTAAAAATTACGACGAAGCGCTGGAGTTTTACCGCAAAACAATCGTTTCCTCAAAAAACAGTAAAATGTTTCAGCGCAAAATTGTTGAATGTCTTTTAAATCTGAATAAACCGCAAGAACTACTGCTTGCCTTTAACGTGCTCAAATCAGAAAAGCCTGATGACAATCTTGAACGTGCAGGACAGTATCAAATAATCGGATTGTATTACGATAAAGCTCATCAATATAAAAAGGCACTACAATATTATATGATGATAATAAACGCTGGTCCAGAGAAGCATTTTTCAGCAATGTTTAAAATGCTCTCCGATTTTGCAGTTTCAGGAATTTATTTAAAACTGGGCGATTTGAAAAGCGCTGGAAAATATCTCCGGGATGCTGCCGATACGATGCAGCGTGGCAAGAGATGGGATCCTATGTATTTCATGGATTTTTACGACATTTCACGCAAATACAACCTTGCAGTTGGAAATTACCGGGCTGCGGTTAAGTATATGGACCTACGAAATAACCTTCGTGATTCCCTTTTTACAGTTGATAAGAATAGCAAGATCGCAGAGTTGGATATTCAATACCAAACCGCACAAACAGCTCAATCAATAAAGAACCTTCGTCTGCAAGACACCATCCAACAAGCGGGATTAAAAAATGCGAAACTGCAAAGAAATATCACCATTACCGGAATCCTGATCATGCTTGTCGTCAGCGGGTTAATTTTCAGAAACTACAGATTAAAGCAGAAAGCCGCACAAATGATTTCCTTAAAAAACGATCAACTGCAGCACTTGCTCACCGAAAAAGAATGGCTACTGAAGGAAGTGCACCACCGGGTAAAAAATAACCTGCATACGGTAATTTGCTTGCTGGAATCGCAAGCCCAGTACC
>CAZZUU010000025.1:14531-19639 GCA_964657275.1 uncultured Mucilaginibacter sp.
AGCACCGTATTTATGCCATGTCTTTGATCCATCAAAAATTATATCAGTCGGATGATATCAAAACGATCAATATGGTTACTTATATTCCAGAATTGGTTAAATCACTGGAGGGTAGTTTTGATACCTCAGATCAAATCCAATTCAAGTTAAGGATTGATCCGGTAAACCTTGATATATCGCACGCAATTCCATTGGGGCTCATCATCAATGAAGCGGTAACCAATTCTATTAAATATGCTTTTCCCAATAACAGGCGGGGTGAAATTTCGATTTTGTTGATTGACGATGGCGGTCAAATAAAACTGGAACTGAGCGACAATGGCATTGGGATGCAGGACATTGTAAACGAAACTGAATCAGGCTCGTTAGGGATTTCATTAATGAAAGGGCTAAGTGAAGATATCGATGCCAATATCAGCTTTGAGGTTGACAAAGGGACTAAGATTACCATAATATTTGAAAATGATGCATTAAATAACCCGGAAAATATTTTGAAATCGGCTGGGCAAAAGGAGGGTCTAAATGCTTAAGTTAAAATTATTTTGTCTTATATTGTTCTCAGTGGTATTAAAGACCGCTGCTCAGGATTCACAGGCCAGCAACCCAACGGAATTGCTTTTGGCTATCCAAAAAAGCAAACCGGATACTAACCGGATCAGCCTCCAGTTAAAGTTAGCCTACTATTATCTTAGGGTAAAACGGATGAAACCGGGTGAGGGCAAAAATGCTCTTGATAGCGCCATATATGTTTTAAACCAGGCATCGCAATTAACTATTAAACTCCATGAAACCGACTGGCAATACCGGGTTATGGATTTGCTTGCTGAATACTATGCAGATACCCCCGATCCGGAACGCTGTAAACAAACTTATATGCGTATGATTGCTTATTATCATCAAAAGGGCAACATCAACAAAGAAGCAGAAACCTTGGATTTGTTAGCTCTGATATACGATAATACTACTCATAAAGATCATTTACAGGAAACAATAAGCTATTTACAACGCTCACGGGCATTGTATTTGAAAAATAATCAACGGGTAGAGGCGGCTGGTGTTTTAAGTGATATTGCCGGCTTACAAATGAGCTATAAACAATTGGACCTGGCCGAAAATGAATTACAACAAGTTTTAGCGGAATACAACGCGGTGGGATACAAGAAATTGCAGCATACTTATATGTTGCTTTACGATTTGGAGTATGCTAAAGGTAATTATTACCGGGCGATGGCATACTGCTTACAAGGTATTAAAAATACGACTGCCGGCGAAGACACCACCTTCAGTGCGTATTTTTATCATGGCATGGCAGATTGCAATTATGCGGTGAAAAAGTATAAAGAAGCCCTCGAATGGACAAGGAAATCCTTAGTTACCGGAAAAGGAAAATACGTCGGGGATAAATATATCCTTATTCAAACGCTGATAGCATTAAACAAGACAGAGGACGCATGGAAGGCGCTAAATGTCATTTTAGAAGGAAAGCCACCTCGTTTTTTGGAGGACAAATTTGGCTTAAACAGAACGTTAGCCCTTTACTACGTTAAAATAAATAGGAATGACCTGGCTGTACATTATTACCTTAAGGCTTTAAAAATTGTTAATGGCGCCCGGTCATTTGACGAGACGTATAACACGTTGAATGTAATGTGCAATAACGAAATTGCCGGTGTTTACCTGAAAGCCAACAAGGCAGCAAAAGCCGCAAAGTATATTAATAATGCTGCATCTGCTTTTAAAGATGCAAAAACATATGACTCTTTTGACCCCGGGTTTTTGGTGGTTTTTTATGATAATTCATATAAATATGATCTGGCAACCGGTAACTACCGCGCAGCAGTAAAAAACTTAGCGCGTAGGGTTAAGCTGCAAGATTCACTTTTTACCGAAGATAAGGACAGACAGCTTGAAGAATTGGATATTAAGTATAAAACCGACCAGCAAGAGCAGTCCATAAAGAACCTGCATAGCCTGGGTGCTGCACAGCAATCCAGATTACAAACGGCAAACCTGCAAAGGAACATCACTATTGTTGTTATCGTGGTTATGATTTTGATCAGCGCCTTATTTTACAGAAACTACAGGCAAAAGCAGTTCGCCAACAATATTATTACCCATAAAAACGAGTTGCTGCAGCATTTACTTACTGAAAAGGAATGGCTGCTGAAAGAAGTACATCACCGGGTAAAAAATAACCTGCATACGGTAATTTGTTTGTTGGAATCGCAGGCTGCCTACCTTGAAAACGATGCCTTAAAAGCAATTGAAAACAGCCAGCACCGTATTTATGCTATGTCTTTGATACATCAAAAATTATATCAGTCGGATGAGACAAAAACGATTAATATGTCTGAATATATCTCTGAGCTGTCAAAATCTCTGGAGGATAGTTTTGGCGTTTCTAACCAAATCCAATTCAAGTTGAAGATCGATCCGGTAAGCCTTGATATATCGCACGCTATTCCTTTAGGGCTCATCATCAATGAAGCGGTAACTAATTCCATTAAATATGCTTTTCCGAATAACAGGCGGGGTGAAATTTCGATTTTGTTGATTGACGATGGAGGGCAAATAATGCTGGAACTGAGCGACAATGGCATTGGGATGCCGGAGATTGTAAACGAGGCTGAATCAGGCTCGTTAGGGATTTTATTAATGAGAGGGCTAAGTGACGACATTGATGCCGATATTAGCTTTAAGATTGATAATGGAACTAAAATTAATATTAAATTTAGCCGGATCGTGTTGAATGACAAGCAAAGCGCAGTAAAATTAGCTGATAATAAAGACATGCACCTATGAACACAAAAATACTCATTGTTGAAGATCAATTTATTGAGGCCAATAACCTCAGGATGATACTTCGAAAAGCAGGTTATTTGGTTGGTACCATGGCCCGTTCAGTTAACGAGGGATTACAAATTATTGAAAGTGAGAAACCAGACATGGTATTGCTTGACATACATTTAAAGGGCAACTTAACGGGTATTGACCTTGCCAAAACGTTAAGGGATAAGGGTATCGCTTTTGTTTTTTTATCAGCAAACTCAAACAAGCAAATTCTGGATGCCGCCAAGGCTACTAAACCATACGGTTTCCTGGTAAAGCCGTTTCGTGAAAAAGATGTGTTGGTGATGCTGGATGTCGCCTGGTATTTACACCGCCAAAACCAGGGGACAATTGGCAATTCAAGGCCATCCGCAGGTTCTTTTACAGGCAATGAATTTAAAGAAATTATTGGGGCCAGTGAATGCATGCACGAAGTATTGGACAATGTTAAGATAGTAGGGACATCGGATATAACCGTACTCCTATTAGGGGAAAGCGGCACCGGAAAGGAATTGATAGCGCAAAGCATTCATCGTATTTCGTCGCGGAAACAAAAGCCATTTGTGGCAGTAAATTGTGCGGCACTGCCTGCAAACCTGATTGAGTCAGAACTTTTCGGTCACGAAAAAGGTGCTTTTACAGGTGCTACAGATAAAAGAATAGGAAAGTTTGAACAAGGAAACGAAGGAACTGTGTTTTTGGATGAAATAGGAGAGTTACCGCTGGAACTACAGGTTAAGCTACTGCGGGTATTGCAGGAAAAAGAAGTGGAACAAATTGGGGGCCGCACAAAAAAGATAGATGTCCGTATCATAGCGGCCACTAACCGGAACCTGGAGCAGGAAATAGCGGCGGGCAGGTTTAGGTTAGACCTTTACTATCGCATTAATATTTTCCCTATAACGCTACCCCCCCTGCGCGAACGTAAAGACGATATCGTATCATTGGCTAACCACTTTGTAAAGATTTACGCCAGCAAAGAAAATAAAGTGATCACGGGCATAGCAGACCACGTAATACACACTATGCTCAATCATGACTGGCCTGGTAACATAAGAGAGCTGGAAAATTTAATGGCCAGGAGTGTTTTACTTACAACCGGGCCCATTGTTAATTCACTTAGGTTACCCGGACAAAATAAAGCACCGGCCGCCAGCGCGCAGGGCCGGATAAAAACAATGACTGAAAGCGAACGCGATCATATCCTGTCGGCACTTGAACGCTGTAGCTGGAAAATATACGGACAGGGTGGGGCGGCGGAGTTGCTGGAGCTTAACCCATCCACGCTGAACTCGCGTATGAAAAAATTGGGTATCGAAAAAAAGTATTCGGGGAATAGCGAGAAATAATTTGAACGGAACTTTACTTACTATATCTTTGCTGCGTTAATGGCCTTACGCTTTTAAATCATCAAAATACGCTGTAGTTTCTTCGATGATTGACTTCATCAGGTCGGCGGCCTTTCTATGCTTCAGCACCGGGGCGATCTGGCCTCCCCAAAATAAAATCATATCCCACTTTTCTTGTTCTATAGCTGCCTTTCGTATATGCGACATGAATTGCGTTTGCAGCGGAAAAGGTAAAAAGCCATTTTCATGGTGCGTTAGGTCCATAGCTAAACGAGTAGTTATTCCTCTACCCAACCTTCCTGTAAACGCCCGCGATAGCATAGTATACTTGGCCGATTCCGAAAACAACATCTGTTTGTGGGTTTTAGTGGCATTAGATTCATCGCAAGCCAGGAAAGCGGTACCTATCTGCACGGCATCGGCACCAAGCGCTAATGCAGCCGCAACACCTTTACCATTAGCGATACCGCCGGCTGCTATAATAGGGGTATTTACTTTTTCTTTAATGAGTTGAAGCAAAACAAACGTCCCTGTTGCAGATGATTCTGCCGGTGCCAGGAAAGATGGACGATGGCCTCCCGATTCAAAACCCGAAGCAATGATCAGATCGACTCCGACTGCTTCCAAGGCGAGTGCTTCATCAAGCGTGGTTGCGGCCCCCACCGTTACGATACCGAGCCTGTGGCATTGCTCCAGGATATCTGCCGATGGTATACCGAACATAAAGCTGAAAACCGGCGGCCTTTGGTGAAGGATCACTTCGACCTGATTTTCAAATCTTGATTTGAACGGTGCCGGCTTTTCAGGCAAAGCTATTCCCAACTCATCAAAATAAGGCTTAAATAAAGTTTGTGCCTTTTTAAACTGCTCGTCCGACACGGTGCCGTCAATGGTGTCTGTATCCGACACCCATAGATTGATATTGTAGGG
>CAZZUU010000026.1:0-19392 GCA_964657275.1 uncultured Mucilaginibacter sp.
GCACACCTGATTTTTTGTACACCGTAGAACCGCCGGTTGCAATATCAAGTTTAAAAATAGTTGGCGGATAAATGTAGCTGGTAAAGGTATAATAGGTTTCTTTGTCTCCCTTTTTTGCGCCAAAGCCCGAGGCGGTGCCTAAAGATGGAAGGGTAATGCTGCGTTCCAATTTGCCATCCATATCATATTGCTGAATGAATGATGTGCCATCCTTAAGGTACTCTGCAAAAATTTTACCGCCTCCGGTAGTAGCTGTTAATACGTTTTCAGTTTGTGGAATCAGGTCCCTCCAATTGATGGTTTTGCTGCTATCGGCATCAACAGTTACTATTTTAAAGTTAGGCGCATACAGGTTGGTTAAAATATATAATTTACTTCCCTGGTTATCCAGTACATGGTGCTCATTATCAAAATTATCAACTACCGTAACTATTTTGCTGCCGGGCTTGCTTAGGTCCTGCAGGTAAAGTTCATTGCCTGTTGTGGTATTGGCGGCAGCGATCACTAAAAACCGTTCGTCTTCTGTTAAATGGGCGCTGATATAGCGGCGGGGAGTTTGTTCGCCGCCAAAGATCAGTTTGTCGTCGCTTTGATGACTTCCAAGCCGGTGAAAATATAGTTTATGATGCTGGGTGACGCCCGAAAGCTGCGACGCGTCTTCAGGCTTATCATAACTGCTGTAATAAAAGCTGTCGTTCCCACGCCAGGCAATACCGCTGAATTTAACATCGGTAAGGGTATCGTCAACCATCGTTTTATCTTCGGTTGTTATAACGATCACTTTGCGCCAGTCGCTGCCTCCTTCAGATAATTGATAGGCGGCCATACTGCCATCTTTGCTAAAATCTATTCCTTGTAAAGATGTAGTACCGTCGGTCGAGAACTTATTGGGGTCAAGAAATATTTCCGGCGTATCATCGCCAATTTGTCGCCACAAAACCGACTGGCTCTGCAAGCCGTCGTTCTTGTAAAAATAGGTGTATTTGCCTTCCGTAAAGGGCGCTGAGTATTTTTCGTAGTTCCAAAGTTGTTCCAGGCGTTTGTGCAGGGCATCCCGGTAGGGTACTTGAGAAAGATATTCCTGCGTCACCTTATTTTCGGCTTTTACCCATTCTTTGGTATCGGCAGCGCGGTCATCTTCCAACCAGCGGTAAGGGTCGGGCACTGCGGTGCCGAAATAAGTATTTACGGTATCAACTTTTTTAGTTGCGGGGTAAACGGTTTTTTTATTATTCATTTGTTGTGCACAGGCAAAGCTGAAATATAGAACAGTTACAGATAAACAGGGGAGTGTTTTCATTGTAATTAAATTCAAATGTACAATATTGCCGGTAAGGATCTATATAACACAGCGGCTCAGTTTTAAGGCCTGTTATACCTTTGGCTTGCTGCGTTTAGGGTTGTACCATCCATGATTAAGATTTATTTACCGCTTGCATTTTGCGCATTTAGTGTGTATTAAATCTTTGTTGCTAAAAAGCACTTAGTGTAACTCATATTATATATATATTGCAACCTAATCTAAAACTTATTATCACAATGAAATCGCTCCGAATTCTTTTTTCAATATGCATTTTCTTTCTTAGCAGTTGTGCAGCCAACTATGAATTGATTAACCCGCCCGCTTTAAAATACCTTTCGGGCAGTACAGATAAAGCTGTTGAGCTAAACTACAAGTATAATTTACTTGTTAAAAAGTACGCAAAAAAAGAAACCAAATTCGGTTTGGAATTAGTGGCGGTTAAAGTAACTAATAATAGCGGCAAAGACTTGGTTTTTGGCAAAGACGTAAAACTAATATATGAAAACGGGACTGAAATAGCTTTAGTGGAAGACCAAAAGATTTTCGATACATTAAAGCAAAAAGCGGGGCTTTATCTTTTGTATTTGTTATTAACACCCACTACGTTAACCACTTCGTCAAACAATGGGCAATCAAGTTCTGTGCCGATAGGTTATGGCGTGGGACCGGGATTAGCTGGAATAAACTTACTTATTGCAACTTCAGCAAACGCGAAGTTTAAAGATGAATTGTTGAAATATAATATTAACGGAACTACGATTAAGAACGGGGCCACAGTTTACGGGCTTGTAGGAATCAACTCGACCGCCTATGAAAGTGTAAAGGTTAAAGTTGAATAACCTGTTATACATTATCACCCTCAAAAATACTTTTGGCAAACAGTGAGAATGAAATAAACGCATATATTCTTATATTTGCAGTTCGGCGCACCTCTATAGCGTATTTTAATTTCCTGTGGTGTAATGGTAGCACCTCTGATTCTGGTTCAGAAGATCGTGGTTCGAGTCCATGCAGGAAAACAAACGGCTTTATCGAAAGATAAGGCCATTTTTGTTTTATTGGGGTTATAAAACAGCCGACTAAAGGTTGCTTAATATTTAAAATATATTTTGCTTAAAAGTATAATATTAATTATCTTCAAACTTGGTTAACTGACCGCCAATAATTTTAATAATACTGCTCGTTAATAGCCTCCGGGCTCCCCGTTAACCTAAACTAAGTCATAAAACGCGTGGGATTTTGAGTGCTCATGTCCCTGGCTATCTGTTCATACCGGCAATCCGATCATCTATTGTTTAACCAAACTTATCATAAAAATCATGGCAACTCAACCAACTGTAAAAGTGGCAAATCCCGGGATATCCGGCACAAAGTCACTTGTTATCCCCATTACTAACGTATTTGATGGCAGCGATTACTCTGCACAACTGTTTGTGGGCAGCAATAAAACGCCGGTAAACGTGATACTGGACACCGGCAGCAGCACGCTCGCGGTTACGCCGAAAGCTTATCACGCCGCAACCGACAAAGATTTGAAAGCAACCACCCTGTCGCAAATGGTAATGTACGGCACCGGTGGATGGATAGGCCCGGTGGTAAACACCACGCTAAGTATGGGCAGCGGAGCTAACCAAATAACTTTAAACCAGGCACCAATTGCCATAACTTATGAGCAACAGCAAAACAACTTTGCCGGTGTAGACGGCATTATGGGCCTGGCCTTTAACCAACTCAATACAGCTGCCGATTTAAAAGGTTATTTGACCAAAACCCGCCCCGCCGAACCAGTAACCTATCCGTGGCCGTTCCCTATGGGCCACTTTACCATATTCGCCAGCAAATATGAACAACTGATAAGGTCGCTTAACCTACCCCCAACGGATGTTCAACCCTATTTCAATACCCTTTCGGCAAGCGGCGTTGTAGCCAACAAGTTTGCTTTTTATACCAAACGCTCATGGGTTAATATGGCTACAACCGATAACCAGCAAATTGCTAAGGACCCACTCAACCTAGGATTTTTCGTGCTCGGCGGCGGGGAGGAACAAACCCAGCTATATAAAGGCGAATTTCTGGATGTAGATGTTCAGCATGATGTTTACTACAATACAAACCTTATTGCCGTCCAGGTAACAGGCGGCACCAAGGTTAATGCGTTGCCATTGCAGTCAAAATATCTCGATTTTATGGTCACTAACGCTATCATCGACAGCGGCACCAGCAGCCTGACGCTTGCGCAAGACGTTTACAATGCCATTATACAATCGCTAACACAAATAAATCCGTTGTTTGGCACGCAAATCGCGGCGGCGGCGCAAAATGGGGTAGCCATGACAAATTTGGACCTAACTAAATGGCCAAACATCAATTTTATATTTACCGGTTTAACGGGGAACGAAATAACACTAACCTGTGCACCGCAAACCTACTGGCAAACAAATTTTCCTAAGCCTGGTATCGCTGCCTTTCAAATACACGGGCCAATGCAGGGCGACGACTCTAACAGATCGATATTTGGATTGCCGCTGATGAACAATTATTATACGGTTTTCGATCGATCATTGGACCAAAATGGCATCGTCAGGTTTGCAGCAATTAATTAAAAGATCAAAACGATATTTGGACCTGTGATCTTCGTGCGCCCCTTCGTAGCCCTTGTGGGTAATTTTTTAACTCAGGAACACAAAGGAGTGCACAAAGAGTCGGGTATTTTGAAATTAAAATTTCTTTAAACACCAGGTAGTCATGCATCGCAGACTTTGCACGTTGGTAGTTTTAATCGGCTCATGCAAATGGCCATTTAGTTTTTGGGTGTAATCAAGCAATAATTGCTCATTCACCAGGAAACGCTCCGATCCGTCGGGCAAAAGATAGCGGCCATTACCTAGCGGGTGTATCAAAGTTTCGATACCAATATCAGATGCCAGCCGGGCAAACAAATAGCCGCCAGGTTTTATTACCCGCCACATGGAACGCAGCATCGCATCAAAATGCTCAGGACTAGCCGCAAAGTGCAGTACGGCGCTGCTGATCACCAGGTCGAAAAAGTCATTTTCAAAAGGCAAATTCTCGGCGGCAGCCACTTTAAAATTACGCAAATGGTTTTTTGGCGATACGCTTTTGGACAATTCCTTTATTGCCTTCACTGCTTCCGGATTAGGGTCGATGCCATAAACTTTATAGTCATTCCGAAGAAAGTAGAATAGATTACGACCGCCACCACACCCTGCATCCAGCACATTATGGCAGTTGTCGTAAGCACCCTTTAACAATTGGTCGAACAGGTAGATGTCAATATTGCCGTAAAGTTGTTGAAGTTCGGTTTGCATGTTGCGAAGTTAGCAGATTTATATATTGGCTAAGAGCGACGATGGGGTATTGGTGCGGTATAGAAATATGGATAAAAATTAAGAATATTTAGAGGATAATGAAATTACAAACTATATTGCCAGCACAAACAGAATTTGAGACCTTAAACCAACTTCATTATCTATATGACAAATTTCGCCACGAGAGTCAGACTGATTTACGTTCCGTTTTTATTGGTATCTCTGGGCTTTATTCTTATTTACACTTTTTTGAATTGGATTTTTGTGATCAATCTCGAAATTCCACTGAATGAAGAACTCGTGCATTTTTGGCTGCCCTGTGGCCTGGTATGGATACCCTTGTTGATTTGGCTGCGGCCGCGAATAAAGTTACTTGTACTAAAGGATAAAAAAGGCAACCTCCCATTTTTATATCATTTTGCCGTTGGAGCTGCCATTATCGCACCTACAATTATTGCCCAGACCTATTTGACTACGGCGAGCGGTAAACTCACTGTTTTGCATAATATCAGCGAAATTTCAAACGGACCACTCACTAAATATTATGAGCTAAAACACTACAATGTTGATAAAAGACACATTGCTGTTTACCGCAGATCGGAAACTAGCGGAAGAAATAATGAAAACCTAGATTTTTATATAGATGTTGCCTGTCCTATTTTAATTGATACATTAAAGCCTGATACAAGTCTCCACATCAAAACGGGTAACGGTAAAAATCCATTGATAATCATTAACGGTTTTCTCGTTAACGCGGATTTTTTGCCAACGGAGATCAAACCCGCTGATATAAAAAGCATTGCTGTTTTAAAAGGCCAGTCAGCCATCTCCATATATGGCGCGAAGGCTGCTGATGGCGTCGTCATAATAACCACCAAAACGCCGTTAAAAGATATAGTAGAAGAATATTTACCAACCCACGTACCAAAAGCCTGGTTATGTTTGGAATTCAGAAAAAGTATTAGCAATCATCTTAGCGAGGAAACAAAAGAAAAAGAATATAAAGAATTTGATACCGTTTCAGACAATGAGTTTAAAGAAAAAAACTTAAATGATTTTATTTACCTGGATCGCCTAGGAATTAACGAAAGGCGTAATGGCTATGTAAAAGCTATTAAAGAACGTATCCCCGCTATTGGCAAGCCAATTGTTCTTGAAGCTGTAAATGAGCCCTTCGAAGCCAGGAACGGGGATAAATTGGAATGGATATTTATGTCATTTGGCATCGGAGCCGTCATCTGGCTAATAATGATTGTGATTCCTAAATTTGATTCTTCAACACTTGAAAAACTCAGCGATAACGAGTTAAAGTCAAGTTGGAACAACATTCGTAATGCCTTAATATCCTTTAAAGGCAAGGGCAACTTTCAGGTAACAATAGTAATCATCGGCTTAAACATACTCGTATTCATCATTATGGTTTTTGCGGGATTAGGTGTCATTTCTTTTGATGCAAGAGATCTTTTAAGCTGGGGAGCCAACTATCGTCCGGCCACCGTTAATGGACAATGGTGGCGATTGTTGACGAGCATTTTTCTTCACGGGGGGCTAATGCACTTACTGTTGAACATGTACGGTCTCTTTTTTGTCGCTATATTCCTGGAACCACAATTGGGAAGGATCCGTTATGCTTCGGCCTATCTTATTTGCGGTGTTGCTGCTAGCCTGGCAAGTATATGGTGGTACCCGGCTACTATTAGCATTGGCGCGTCAGGGGCAATATTTGGTTTGTATGGCGTATTTGTAGCGCTGTTGACCACAAACAAGGCAAATGTTTCAAATAAAAAAAGCATGCTTCTATTTAGCTTGTTTTTTATAATTATTAATTTGGTAATAGGATTAATGGGCGGAATTGACAATGCTGCTCATATCGGCGGCCTGTTATGCGGTTTGTTATTGGGCTATATTTTTTATTTTTTTACCGATCTGCCTGAAACGAAGGAAGAACATTCGGAAATCGAAAAAGAAAATTAATCTGTACTCATTTTTGACTTTAATTTTTGATCACTTTTTCATTCAATCTAATTTAAAAAACAAATTTTTTGCTTTCATATTATTTTGCAATTTTAGCACGGCTTAAATAAATCAACACATTCAGATAAAATGGGAAAAGTAATTTTGGTAACCGGCGCCTCATCCGGTATAGGGCTGGCTTGTGCAACCGCGTTGCAGGCAAAGGGACATACGGTGTACGGCTCGTCACGCGATTTAAAGCGTATCAAATCCGTATCATTTAAACCTATTGAACTGGATGTGACTGACGATGCTTCAGTTAATGCAGCCATCGATAAAATTATTAAGGCCGAAGGCAAAATTGATGTGCTGGTAAATAATGCCGGTAACGGCGTAACCGGCCCGGCCTATGCAATGCCTGTCGATTTCGCAAAAAAACAATTTGAGGTTAACTTTTTTGGTGTGATACGGGTGAGCAGCGCTGTATTGCCAAAAATGATTGAAGCTAAACAAGGGTTGGTAGTTAATATTAGCTCACTCGCAGGCTTGTTCGGCTTGCCTTACCAGGGAATGTACAGTGCCTCTAAATATGCTATTGAAGGTTACTCACAAAGTCTGCGTATGGAACTGCGCAATACGGGGGTTAAAGTAGTGATATTAAATCCCGGCGATTTTAAAACAGATTTCACCGGCAGCCGCGAAAAGGTTCCCTTCCCGATAAAAAACGAAAAACTGGAAACTGAATACAATACCGCTGTCGCCAGTATGGAAAAAGATGAAAGCGTGGGTGCCAACCCCGATGTTATCGGCAAAAAATTATGCCAGATAGTAGAATCATCAAGCCCGTCGCCGCGCTACCTGATTGGTGCGTTCGGGCAAACTATAGCGGTAACGCTTAAATCGGTACTGCCAAACGGACTTTTCGAGAAGTTAATGAATGACCATTACGGGATAAAGTAATAAAGATAATTGCCGCGAGCTTTTACATCTTTTTTGATTTGCCCGGTTTTTACCGCTCAAAAAAAATCTATAACTTACGCTGTGAATAAACTTTATCATTGTGCTGGTTAAAACTTTTGGAAGCGCTGTTTATGGTATCGAAGCGATTACGATAACCATCGAGGTAAATATAAGCGGTGGCAGCAAACCATTCTATTTGATCGTGGGTTTGCCCGATAATGCCGTGCGCGAATCGATGCAGCGGGTTGAAGCTGCACTGCAAACCAATAACTTCCGCATGCCGCGGCAAAAAATAATAGTAAACATGGCGCCCGCCGACATCCGCAAGGAAGGCTCGGCCTATGATCTCCCCATTGCTATCAGCATACTTGCCGGATCCGGGCAAATAGAAAACGAGAATCTTGATAAATACATCATCATGGGTGAGCTGTCGCTAGATGGTGGGCTACAACCTATTAAGGGCGCTTTGCCTATCGCCATACAGGCGCGTAAAGATGGTTTTAAGGGTTTCATACTACCCAAACAAAACGCCAGGGAAGCAGCCATTGTTAACGATTTGGAAGTTTACGGCGTTGAAAACATCAAAGAAGTAGCCGACTTTTTTAACGGCGACGTTCAGCTAACCGCCGAAATTGTAAACACCCGGGAAGAGTTTTACAAAAGCCTCACCACTTATGACAGCGATTTTAGCGAAGTGCGGGGGCAGGAAAATATAAAACGGGCCTTGGAAATTGCCGCCGCGGGCGGGCATAATGTTATTTTGATCGGCCCGCCGGGTGCGGGGAAAACCATGCTGGCCCGCAGGCTGCCGTCTATTTTGCCGCCGTTGAGCTTATATGAATCATTGGAAACCACCAAGATACATTCTGTCGCCGGCAAGCTGGCTGCTGCTGATGCTTTGGTTACTGTTCGCCCGTTCCGTTCGCCGCACCATACGATTAGCGATGTAGCGCTGGTTGGCGGAGGCAGTAACCCGCAGCCGGGCGAAATTTCGCTTGCGCATAACGGCGTATTATTTTTGGACGAATTGCCCGAGTTTAAGCGCAGCGCCCTTGAAGTAATGCGTCAACCGCTAGAGGAACGCAGGGTAACAATCTCCAGGGCAAAATTCTCGGTCGACTACCCCAGCTCATTTATGTTAGTAGCCAGCATGAATCCTTGTCCGTGTGGCTATTTTAACCATCCGGAGAAGGATTGTGTCTGCCCGCCCGGAACGGTGCAGAAATATTTAAGCAAAATATCCGGCCCATTGCTCGACCGTATCGACCTGCATGTAGAGGTAACCCCGGTTAACTTTACAGAACTGGCCTCCGACCGGCTGGCCGAAAAAAGTGAATTTATACGCGATCGTGTAATAAAAGCGCGCGAAATTCAGGCAGAACGCTTTGGCAACAAACCGGATCTGCATGCCAACGCACAAATGAGCCCGCAAATGGTACGCGATATCTGCAAGATCAGCACCGCTGGCCAAAACCTGCTCAAAAAGGCGATGGAAAAGTTGGGATTATCGGCCCGTGCTTATGACCGCATCTTAAAAGTTTCACGCACCATTGCCGACCTGGCAGGCAGCGAAGAAATAGAATTAGAGCATTTGGCCGAAGCTATAAATTTCAGGAGTTTAGATAGAGAAGGGTGGGCCGGGTAGATTGAATAAACGATAGGTCATGAAAAAAGAAACAGCGATAAAATTGTTCGAAAGCAAAAAAGTTCGGACAATATGGAGTGATAAGGAAGAGAAATGGTATTTCAGCATAGTGGATATTATTGCGATAATAACAGATTCAGAAAGGCCGCGAAAATATTGGTCTGATTTAAAAACCAAGTTAATAAGAGAAGGGAGTGAAGTGTCCGAAAAAATCGGACAGTTGAAATTGGAGTCGCCAGATGGGAAACTTCGTGAAACCGATGTAGCCGATACCCAACAGCTTTTACGTTTAATACAGTCGATACCATCACCAAAAGCAGAGCCTGTTAAGATGTGGTTGGCGAAAGTAGGTTATGAACGTATTGAAGAAACCGAAGACCCCGAGATAGGAATTGATAGATTAATGGAAACCTATCTAAAAAAAGGATACAGCACTGCCTGGATAAATCAGCGTTTGAAAAGTATTGAAGTACGTAAAGAACTTACTGAAGAATGGGAAAATCGTGGTGTTAACAAGGGCCGGGGATTCGCCATTTTAACGGATGAGATAACTAAGGCCTGGACTGGAAAAACAGTAAAGGAATATAAAGATCTCAAGGGGCTAAAAAAAGAAAATCTCCGGGATAACATGACCAACCTGGAGTTGGTATTGAACATGCTTGCCGAAGCCACTACTACCGAAATAAGCAGGGAAAAAAAGCCGGATACTTTTGAAAAAAATAAAACCATAGCAAAACAAGGCGGTACTATTGCTGGCAATACGCGAAAAGCGATAGAAGAAAAGTCAGGTAAAAATATAGTAACATCTCAAAACGCAAAAATTCTTAAATCAGGTAAAGAAAATAATAAATTGGAATAAATGAGTGATAGCAAGTTCCATTTACATTTGCTAAAGCGAAAAAATACAATTAGAACATTTAGCCGAAGCTATTCATTTCAGGAGTTTGGACAGAGAAGCGTGGGCCGGGTAGGTTGAATAATGAATATCGAATACTGAAGTAAACACTCTTCAAATAGGGACAAAAAGAAACTCTAACACAAAAAATATGAAATTTGCCTTTTCTTTAATCAGTGCCTTCTTTTTTTGTAGCAGCGTTAATGCTCAAATATTGGAATTGAGCACTTCGAATCCGCAACCCAGATTGGGCCAAAGTTTTACTGTGTCAGTCAATATCGATACTTTAAATCAAACCCTGTTTCATTTTCTATCAAACAATTTTAAAATTTCATTAGCCAAAAACAGTAGTAACGAAACTCCTGAAATGTCTGTTAGCCTGGAGGCGACAAAAAAGGGAAGGAATGAAATTGGCCCGCTTTCCCTCGAATTTAACGGAAAGAAATTTTCAACAAACAAAATTGCGTTTGATGTTGTAGACTCTTTACCAGCTGTGAACAAAGGGTACTGGATAAGAAAAATTAAAGTAAACGACACCATCGTATTGATATTGACAGAACAACGAATCCCTGCATTAACTTATCATAACAATACGGGTAGTTCAATCAACACGACTATAAAAACAAACGATGATGATCAGGAAGCCGAACTAATCTGGATGAACGCTGATGTCTCTAATGCAAGGATTGATATGACCGGCGGCCATAGTGAAATACAAAGTATTTATCTTCCTTCCAAAGAGTTGACCTTTCAATATTCCTACTGGTCGTATAAAATCACCATTATTGATAACAAGAAGCCGGTTGTGTTGCGAAAAGGGGATTTTAAAAATTTGCCCGACTATTACAAATTTGAGAATGTTTTTATTAATTGATTTCCGTCGGTTGCTCCTGTCTTAGTGATATCTTCTGTAAGGCAGACGGAAAGAATTGAATAATAAACACCCAGTGCCGAATTTTAAATAGCAAAGTAAGCCTTCGGCGTTGGATATTGGACATTCATTATTCGATATTAAAGAACCTTTCCCCATCAGATACAAACGACCACTATCAGCTTGCACTTAAAAACACCGAAGGTGTTAATGTGCGGGCTTCGTCGCCGCCAATATTATTGGTATCTGACAAGTAATAACCACCTGCTGAGTGTTTTTGCAGCGGCCATGAAATATAGCGCCACTGGTAATAGCCTCCAAAAAAATAGCATCCAACCGCAATAACCTCTCCCGACTCTAGCTTAAACCAACCAATTGCATTTCTGTACCCGTTAACCAGTAATTCACTTGCTTTGCCTTTTTGATGTTCCCGAATTAGCTGACTGAAAAGGTTCAGCCGCCTTCTTGCTGCCAGTTTCCCCGCAGGGGTTGATAAGTCGATAACTTTTTCGCCAACTCCTTCTAAAATTTCAAGGTCATGTGCAATTTCGAGCGTGGTATGAAAGTGACAGGTAGCATGTTCAGGCGGCGATTGCGTGCCATCGCTCGTAGCATCGGTAAAAAATTTTTGAAACCTCCGGTCTTCCACAGAAATGCGGTCGCCTGTGATGTAGAAATTTTTTAAATCTGTTTTGGGTAAATCAATAGTAATAGTCTTAACAAACATGCTGTATCCTCCTGCCTTAAAAATCTTCGAACTACTGATGGGGAGCAATAATCGCTTTTTTATAAAGACAATAACCGTGCGAAACACCTGTAAAATAGGGTTCAATGCTGGAGAAATTCTGAATAATTGCAACTTTGTGTATTCTGTGCGCGTGGAGGGCTGTTTCTTTAAAATTTTGGGGCTTATATCCTTTTGGCCATGCATATTTAAAATATTAAACCAAAATAAAACTGTGGCAAAATTTCAATTTTTTGGGGAAATAATTCCACACTATTGTGGTATAAAGACTCATTCTGGTCGCATACAGCTTTTAACTGATGCATGCGGTTGAAAAGCCAAATTTTAACTATCAGGAAAAATTCAATTGTCAGTAGAACCCGGGCATTTACGAAAGTTCAACACTTTCATCATAACACCTAAACCTTATAAAATTGCAATCGATGCCGTAATACATTTTTCAAATCAATTTACGTTGAGTTGTTAAAAATAAAATGTAAAATTTATATAAAATGGTTTTATTTATTGGACATAAATTAGCATTTTGCCCTTATCATTGCATTTTTATTAATTTATTATAATTGTGAGGTAATTTATTAATAACTAAATTTGTGAGTACAACATGCTATCAAATCACGACCCAAATAGTACTGATCCGTTGGTGAAGCCCGTCTTCTCCTTCCGTGATAAATTGCGGAGGTACATTTGGAGTATAACGTGGACCCTGTTGTGCAGCTGGACGCCCAACCCCCTTCATAAATGGCGCGTTTTTATCCTGAGGCTGTTCGGGGCACAAATCGGAAATCAAAATTTCATATACCCTTCCAGTAAGATTTGGGCACCATGGCTATTGCAAACTGAAGATGTGGTAACGATAGGCCCGCGCGTTGAGGTTTATAACCCCGGTGGCGTTAAATTGGGGCATCATGCTATCTTATCACAGGATGCCTATATATGCGGCGCCACGCATGACTATAATGCATTTGAATTTACCTACATAAAAAAACAAATCGTAATTGATCCCTACGTTTGGATTTGTGCCAAAGCAATTGTTTTACCCGGCGTCCATTGCATGGAAGGCAGTTTGTTAGGCGCTGCAGCCGTTACCTCGAAGGATATGGAACCGTGGACTGTGTACGCGGGCAATCCTGCCAAAGCATTAAAAAAACGTATTAACAGTTACACAGAAGCAAGTCAGGGTTAATGAAACCAGCGGTTGATTTTCAGGCAGTATATGATTTATGTATAATTGGCAGCGGGGCAGCCGGTATAATTACGGCGCTTGAGTACGCGCGCCTAAATCCGCAAAAGCAGGTTTTGCTTGTTGAATATGGCTACCAGGATCAGCCTGAGCAGAATGAGCTGGATAATACCATAAAAAATGTAAATCCTATTAATCATCACGACCCATACGAATGCACCAATAAAGGCTTTGGCGGCTCTACAGCGACGTGGGGCGGCCGTTGCGTGATGTATGATAAGGTCGATTTTATTGACCGGCCTATAGTAAATGGCGGATGTACCTGGAATACCGAAATGCTTGATGAGGTTGAACAGTACCTGCCCCGTACCACCGGCTATTTTGAATGTGGTGAACCGGCGTTTGACCTGCATAATATTCCAAAGTTTAAGGATAGCCATATAGCTGAAAATTTTAAAGAAGGTGTAGTTACCGATTCGATTGTCGAACGCTGGAGTATGCCCACCCGTTTTGGCAGCAGGTATGAGGAAGATATAGCCAATCAAGCCAATATAACATTGATCGAATGTTATGAAGCGCGCGACTTTTTCGCGCCGGATAAGGCCAATAACGTGGCCGCATTAACCATCAGGCAGGTTAAAGATAAAACGACTCAACAGGTAAAGGCAAAAACATTTGTGCTGGCAGCAGGGGCGCAGGAAACCACCCGGATATTGCTGCGAAACCCACAACTATTTAAATCCATTGGTGGATCTCCTGCGGCTTTAGGCAAATATTACCAGGGCCATTTATCCGGAAAAATAGCTTCCGTGAAATTCAAGGGGGATCCAAAAAAAACTGACTATGGTTTTTTAATGGACGATGAAGGGGTTTATATCAGGCGGCGGTTTCAGTTCACTTCCGAGTTTCTTACCAAACAAAACCTGCTCAATACAGCTATATGGCTTGACAACCCTTTATATTTCGATCCCAAGCATAAAAGCGGGGCCATGTCGTTAATGTACCTGGCTATGATAACGCCTGTTTTAGGAAAAAAACTGGCCCCACCGGCAATCGCACATTCCATCACAAAAGGAAAAGTTAACGCGGTTCACAAACATATATGGAACATCATCAAGGGGTTGCCGGGTTCAATCCTAACGCCGGCTACTATCTTTTATAAACGTTATGTATTAAAACGGAAGCTGCCGGGTGTATTTCTTTTCAGCCCGGATAATACCTATGCACTGCATTTTCATGCGGAACAGGTGCCGGATGTTTCAAATAGCATGGAGCTTGGTGCTGACGGAGAAACGCTGGTAATTAATTATAACCTTACAGAAGCAGATGTTAATTCGGTAATTAAATTGCACGAAGTGCTTGACAATTGGCTGCGCGAATGTAATTGCGGCGAGCTGGAATATTGGTTTGAAAAAGAAGAATTATCAAAAGCCATTTACGCCATGTCGCGCGATGGCATTCATCAATGCGGCACTACCCGCATTGCCGGTTCGTCAAAGGATGGTGTTGTTGACAATAACCTGAAACTTTGGGGAACAAATAATATCTTTATAAGCAGCAGTTCGGTATTCCCTACTTCGGGCCAAGCCAACCCAACTTTTTTATTAGGTGCATTTGCAATAAGGCTTGCTGAACATTTAACTAAAATAGCATGAAAAAAGTTGAACTGGTAAAAGGTATTTCATCATCTGTTTTAGGGTTTGGTTGTGCGCCGATATTGGGTTCAGTTGGGGCAAAAACTGCTTTGCGAGCCCTTGATTGTGCGCTTGATTGCGGCATAACTCACTTCGATCTTGCACGCTCTTATGGTTATGGCGAAGCGGAACAGTTTTTAGGGAAAGTGATAAAAAATAAAAGAAGCGACGTGGTACTGGCCAGCAAATTCGGTATAACCGCCAACTGGAAGGCACAGGCATTAAAACCGGCTAAACCAATATTGCGATTTGTACTCGGTAAACTAAAAAGCAAGCCAGGCGATAAGCCGGTGCAGGCCGTTAATACGGGAGCGGTTGTTGCCGATAGGTTTCATGACAGGTTACCTATCAATGGAAAGACGATGCGAAGCAGTCTCGAAAAAAGCCTCAAAGCCTTAGGTACCGATTACCTGGATTACCTTTTTGTTCATGAACCTTTAGAAACGATAGCTGACATAGACGACCTTGCCGCTACCGCCCAGTTATTAAAAAAGGAAGGCAAGATAAGGGCGTGGGGACTTGCATTCATGCGATCGCAGCAGCACCTTCACCAGGCATACCTTGATCGGTTTGACGTACTTCAATTTGATAATTCGCCGGGTGTGCAGGAATATGATTCCATTGTCGCTGATCGCGGAAAAAAGGCGAACGTTATTTTTTCGCCGTTAAGGGGCGGCTCTACGCTGTTGAAGCCTGCTGAAAAACTAAATAAGCTTTTTGATGATTTTCCGCAGAGTGTGATACTTTGTTCGATGTTTAACGAACAACACCTCAGGGCAAATGCCGCCCTGCTGAACGATAAATAAATTAATCAATACCGTATATTTATACATGATTTCTGTCATCATCCTAACAAAAAATGAAGAACGCGATTTACCAGCGTGTTTAAATTCATTAGCGTGGTGCGATGATGTGCATGTGCTTGATTCAGGCAGCAACGATAAAACTATTGAAATAGCAACAGGCGCGGGTGCAAAAGTTACTTCTAACCCGTTTGAAAGTTTTGGCAAGCAGCGGAATTTCGCGCTTGATGAGATAAAGACCCTTCACCCCTGGATCTTATTTTTGGATGCAGATGAAATTGTTACCGGTAAGTTCCACGCGGCGATGATAGATGCTATATCGACTGCTACGGATGACGTAGCCGGATTTTATTGCTGCTGGAAAATGATGCTCGAAGATAAATGGCTCAAGCATTGTGATAATTTCCCGAAATGGCAATTCAGGCTGATGAAATTGGGGAAGGCCCGGTTTACAGATTTTGGGCACGGCCAAAAGGAAGACCAGGTGATCGGCCAGATTCTCTACCTTAAGGAGCCATACCTGCATTATGGTTTTTCAAAAGGCTGGTTTCAATGGATCGAACGGCACAACCGTTACTCGGGTCAGGAGGCCATTGCGCGGTTAAACAGCCGACCTCCGTTTAAAAATATATTTTCGGGACATGGCAGTATTCGTAATCCGGCATTAAAATCGTGGCTGAGCGGCGTACCGGGATGGCCGTTGCTCCGCTTTCTGCAAGCTTATTTTTTAAGCCTCGGTTTTTTAGAAGGTACGCCGGGATTTATTTACTGCGTTAATATGGCCTACTACGAGTTTTTGATCAAAATAAAAATGCGTGAATTAAAACGTGCCAAAAACTAATAATTCAGCAGCCGTTCCATCGTCTCTTCTAATCTCGCTTTCGCTAAAAACTGGTCTTCCAGCGCTTTGTTCATCGGTATTGCCGTGTCCAAACTAGCACAACGCAAAACGGGGGCGTCAAGATGACTGAAGCAATGCTCTGCTAAATGGGCCGCTATTTCGCTGCCGAAGCCGCCAGTTAATGTATCTTCATGCAATACCAGCACACGGCCTGTTTTTTTTGCGCTTGTTTCAACTGCGTCCTTATCCCAGGGTTGCAGGCTGCGGAGATCAATGATCTCTACAGATAAGTCCGGGTGTTTGGCCGCATACTCCATCGCCCAGTGTACGCCAAGTCCGTAAGTAATGATGCTGGCAGTTTCACCTTTTTGTATCACGTTTGCCTTGCCTATCTCGATATAGTAATCGCCGTCAGGCACTTCACCTGTGATATTCCTGTATAAATATTTATGCTCAAAATACATCACCGGGTTAGGGTCCTCAATTGCAGCCATCAGCAATCCCTTGGCGTCCGCCGGGAACGCCGGGTAAACCACCTTTAACCCTGGTGTCTTTGTAAACCATGCCTCATTGCTTTGTGAGTGAAATGGGCCGGCTCCGGTACCCGCCCCGGCGGGCATCCTGATCACCACATCAACCGGCTGATCCCAGCGGTAATGTGTTTTTGCAAGGTTATTAACCACCTGGTTAAAGCCACTTGTTACAAAATCGGCAAACTGCATTTCTACCATGGCCTTATAGCCATTCAAAGCAAGACCCATTGCCGCGCCTACAATGCCCGATTCACAAATGGGCGTATTCCTCACCCTGTCGCGGCCAAACTCTTCCACAAAGCCTTGCGTGATCTTAAATACACCTCCGTATTCCGCTACGTCCTGCCCCATTATTACCAGGTTGTCATGTTTGCGCATGCCCTGCCTTAACCCATCGCTTATGGCATCGATATAACGTTTTGTTGTTGTAATACTGGAAGGCTGGAAGGTTGGAAAGTTGGAAGGTTTGTACATATCCTGTACCTCTGTTAGTACGTTAGGTATGATGTCTGGCTCGTTAAATACTTTTTCGATATCAGCTTCAATCAGTGCGATAAACTCCTTTCTCATTTGAGGAATCCATTCCGCGCGAAGCACACGCTCGTCCAATAAAAACTGTTCAAAATTAGCGATCGGGTCTTTGTCCTTCCACTCGTCAAACAAATGTTGTGGAACATATTTTGTGCCCGATGCTTCCTCGTGGCCGCGCATCCTGAAGGTCATGCATTCCAGTAAAACCGGGCGTGGGTTTTGGCGCATTTCCACAGCAAGTTCGTTAACCGTATGGTACACCTCCAGCAGGTTATTGCCATCAATACGCCGCCCGTCCATACCATACCCTATGACTTTATCCACCAGGTTTTTGCATTTATACTGTTCGTTAACAGGTGTCGACAATCCATACCCGTTGTTCTCTATTAAAAATATCACCGGCAGACCCCAAACGGCGGCAATATTTAACGCTTCATGAAAATCGCCTTCACTGGTCGCACCCTCTCCTGTAAAAACTAAAGTGGTTTTTTTTCTCTTGCTTAACACATCGGCAAGAGCAATTCCATCCGCTAACGCAAGCTGCGGCCCAAGGTGCGATATCATCCCAATTATTTTATATTCCTGCGTCCCGAAGTGGAACGAGCGATCGCGCCCTTTTGTAAAACCTGATGCTTTTCCCTGCCATTGTGCTAAAAGACGCGAAAACGGCACATCGCGTGTTGTAAAAACACCCAGGTTGCGGTGCATAGGCAGTATATATTCGTCATTATCCATCGCTAATGCACTGCCAACCGCGATAGCTTCCTGTCCGATACCAGAAAACCATTTACCTATCCGTCCCTGCCTTAACAAGATCAACATTTTCTCCTCAATTAGCCGAGGCCACAACATCCTTTGGTAAAATTCAATAAGTTGATTATTATTTAGGTTTTTACGCTCAAAAATCATCTGGTAAAACTACTGAAGTTTTTAAATCTTTGTATGTTTGAGGGATGGTTTAGTCATTGGCCATTTGGCAATAGTTATTGGTGTATTTATTCGTCCGCTAGACAGCAACGCCAAACAACTATTGTCCCCATACAAATGACTAATGTCCAATGACTAATGACTACCGACATGAAATACATTCGTCCATTTTTATTGTTCCTCTTTGCAGTAGTTTGTCTCGCTGCGGCAAACCACGATTATTTTCTTTTGCCCGAAAACTTTTTTTTGCATAAAGGCGATAAACTTAATCTTCATTTAATAAGCGGGGATGTTTTCGCAAAAGACGAGGAAATTAAATACCAGCCCGCCAAAACAGCAAAGTTTATGCTTTACGAAGGGTCAAAAAAAACTGACCTGACAAAAGTTGCCAGTGATACCAGCGCAGCAGTACTTAACTACACCGTAGTAAATTCCGGCCAGGCTTTGTTAGAAATGACACGTGGGTTTGAGTTCAGCGATTATTCGCGCGACCGATATGCAGGTTTCCTCGCGGATCAGGGTCTTGATAAGATGTCCGAAAAAGTAAAAAGCGGCAGCCAGTTCAGGATAAAAGAAAAGTACACCCGTTATTTGAAAACATTGATTTCTGTAGATAACCAGGATGGAAGCGCTTATGAGAAGGTGTTAAATGAAGATTACGAAATTATTTTAAAAGATAACCCATATAAAAAACAATACGGCGACGATATAGTTGCACAATTGCGGTTTAAAGGAAAACCTATCCAGGGGGCAACCATATCGATATATATAAAGGCGATGTCTAAAAATGTTTACACACAAAGCCTTATTACCGATGCCAAAGGTGAAATTTCATTTACCGTTAGCCGGGAGGGTATTTATCTTTTGCGAAGTGTACATATCGAGCCCACGCAGGATAAGGACGCCGATTATGAAAGCTGGTGGGCATCATATACTTTCCCCTTCAGTAGCTCAGACGAGTTACCAAACACTTATAAAGAGTTTGGTTTCGGGGATAAACAC
Source organism: uncultured Mucilaginibacter sp. (assembly GCA_964657275.1). Taxonomy (GTDB): domain Bacteria; phylum Bacteroidota; class Bacteroidia; order Sphingobacteriales; family Sphingobacteriaceae; genus Mucilaginibacter. The sequence goes on from CAZZUU010000026.1 coordinate 19,213, forward strand.
TGAGACGAATTTCGGATTTCGGAATACGATTTCGGATTTAATTAATGCGGAAGTCGGAATTTGGATTTCGGAATTGATTATTTAATTCTCATCCGTTAACCTCCACGTAGAAGCAATTTGAAATAACTAACCGAAGGCTTTGATAATTCCGCTTATTAACTATTCACCACTTACTATTCA
>CAZZUU010000027.1:0-19218 GCA_964657275.1 uncultured Mucilaginibacter sp.
TGGTTCATGGTTCATAGCTTTTTTTTGCTGTGAACCATTAGCTATGATCTATTTAGGCACCGTGGCCAAAACCAATTTGATATTTAGTTTTTGTGAAATATCCATTATTTGTACCACATCCTGGATAGCCACCGTTTTATCAACAAATAAAATTATAGTTAGTTCTGACGCAGCTTGCTTATAACCCGACAAAACAGTCGGCATATCAGCAATAGTTACCGGTTTTTTACCAACGGTGTATTGCAGGTCTTTGCTGATGGTTACATTGATTGTCTTTTTTGATATAGCCTTTCCCGACTTAGATTTTGGCAGCAATAACTTTATAACGTTCGGATTTGTTAAAGTTGATGCAATGAGGAAAAATAAAAGCAGGAAGAACATAATATCGTTCATAGCCGAAGTATGCACCTCGGCAGAAACCCCTTTATGCCTTTTTCTTAAATTCATTTGCTTGGTTCCTCTAATAGGTCTATAAATTCTATAGCGTCGGTCTCCAGTCTTAATATTACTTTATCAACCATCATATTTAAAATATGATAGCCTACGTATGCAATCATACCCACAAATAAGCCTGCTGCTGAGGTTACCATTTTAACGTACAACCCGGCAGATATTGTGCCTATACTGAAGTTGTCGGTTTTTGAAATATCATAAAAAATTTTGATAACGCCCCAAATGGTACCCAAAAAACCGAACATCGGCGCAATGCCGGCTATTATACCCAGTATGCCTATATTTTTTTCGAGCTTTGACACTTCCAGCTTGCCTACGTTTTCAATGGCGCCTTCTATATCTTTAATGGGCCTTCCAATACGTAATAACCCTTTTTGAAGCATACGGCCTAAGGGTGTATTGCTATTCCGGCAGATAGCTTCGGCAGAGTTTAAATTGCCGGTAATAATACTCGACCTTACCTGTATCATAAGGTTTGAATCGTTTTGTGAGGCTTTACGAATGGTAAAATAGCGCTCAAAAAATATAACCAACCCCAAAACGGCCAGGATACCAATTGGCAGCATTATCCAGCCGCCTCTTACGATCAAATCGGAAAACCGTAATTCGTCACCAGGTGCTGATGCCAATTGCTGTGCCGCATGATTTGCAGTATCTGCTATCTTGTGCGCCGTATCGGTTACCTGCAAAAGTAATAGTGTCATTTGTGTGGTTTTATTTGTAATATACCTGAATCTTTAGGGATCTTCCCCGATTTTATTAATGCTGTCCTGGCTGTTTCAGCCTCAGCTTTTGTTAAATAGGTACCTACCGACACTTTTAAAAGCGGACCGGGGGCATCTGTAATAATTTTTGCTGTAACGTTATGGGCTTCATAACGGTCACGTTCAACTGTTGCACTAGGAAGCGTTCGAAACGAGGCTACGATGATTTCAAAGCGCGATAAATTCGCCGTGTCCGGAACTGAAGCTGCTTTTGACGTGTCGGCAGGCAGCACGGTTTTTGATGTATCCGTTGGCGTAGCTTTTAATAAAGTGTCGTTTAAAGAATCAGGGATAACAGCTTTATGAACAGGCGGCAACAGGGCTTTGTCTTTGGTAAACATTTTATGGTATGACCCTGTAAACCGCTTAAAAGTAGCCGGATAAAACTTATAAATTCCAAACACAGTAAGCGCCAATACAGAAACCACTATTAACGCAATCCACCAGATATTAAAGGATCTTCTGCGTTCCTGTTCTTCTTCCAGGTATTGTTCTTGCTGTAATTGCCTTAACGTTTTGGTATGAACGGAATGATGCTCCTCAGGTACCTGTTCGCGTCTGTCAAAAATAGGCTGCACAGACTCGGGGCGCGGCGGTTGTCCTGCTTTGCTGATGCTTACAGGGGCATATCCATAAAATTGCGGGTCGGCTTCCAGTTTAACATTTGGTTTAAAAACCAGTCCTTCTCCGTCATTAACAAATGAGCCCAGATCAGAAAATATATAACTGCTTTTAGCAGCGTCTTCCTTTAGCTTTACAACAAATTTTTCGGCAAAGTATTTGGATGACGCCAGCGATATATTCTTTTTTTTTGCCACATATTCGGCAAAAGTATCATCATCCTTTAACTCAGGCACAAACCTTACCTGGTGGTGTGGCGGGTAAAACCTGGCTTCTTTATCACTATAATATCCGCTAACCCTTTCGCGTACAAAATAGCCCAGACCGGGAAGTGCTACCTCTTCGTGCTGCCCTAATAACTCGCTCAAATAATCAGCTAAATTCATTTTTTGCTAAAGTACAGTTTATTATAAAATTTAAAAATGCCTAAAAGCTGTAGCCGGCGCCGCCAAATATATTAAATCCGTAGTCAGGATAGTATAGCCAAGTTTGGCTAGTACTATCTAAAATATTATTTATATGTATAAAAACCGATATCCTGTTAGTCGCCTTATATTCAACCCCGCCACTCAGATCAACAAACGAACTGATTGTTGCCGGCACCGGCGTTGAGCTTGAAGCTGCTAAATAAGCATCAAGCGTTGATCCGCGAACCAGCAGGGAGCCCGTTACGTCAAATTTGCTATTGATGTGTACCACTGTACCCGCTGTAAGCTTAAATTTAGGAAGGTTCCACGGTTGTGCGACAGTTGCCATCTGGTAATCTTTGAATTCAACCCGGCCGAAAATATCGAGGTCGTCGGATGCTTTAAAATCCAGTTCGCCATTTAACCCGCTTACGCGCGACCGTCCGCCGTCGTATATTACCTTAAACCTGTTATACCCGTTGGTAAAATCAAAATTACTTACGAATAACGGCATATTTTTAACGCTGTTGCGGAACACAGAGACCTTAAAGCCTAATCCGGGTGCAAGGGTGCCCTTTAATCCTGCGTCTAAATCTAATTGATCAACAGAATTTTTGATGTCGATATTCTGTCCCAGAAAAGGGTTGATCATTGAAAAATCCCGTAAGGATGACCGGTTTACATCGCCTTTAGCTTCTACAAAAATACGCAGGTATTTCGGGATTACCTGCAACTCCGCCGAAGCTGCAGGGAAGATGTAAAATGCCGAACTAAAACCAAATTGATCAACAATATTAACACCGGCATCAATTTTATAAAAATCACCCTGGAATTTGAGATATGGGTTAAGCCTTATCAAGCTGTTATTGTAATTATACAGGCTGTCTTGCTGTGTGCTCAGATCAATGGATCCGCTAAGGCCCGCGTAGAATTGCTGAATGGTTTCGTTTAAAAATCCCGACAGCACCAAATTGTTCTCCTTCGCCTGGAACGCATCTTTATATATATACCCTTTTAGCTTTAATGCGTAGGTAAAATCGTTCGGCACGTCCTTAAAGTTTTTAGCCAGTTCGCCTTCGGCGCCAATAGTGCTGAAGTGCTGCTTATCTATCTGTAGTTTTGCAGGCGGGTTTAACTGGTCGTAACCATAAAAATAATTGCTGCGGTAATCATAATCAATGCGTCCGTTTAACGAGTTCTCTACGCCAACGCTCTTTCCAAACACACCAGCCTGATCGCTTTCTGTATTTTGTTTATACAAGCTGCCGGCTTGTGCAAAATGTTTCAAATAACCGCCAACCTGTAAAGCTTCGTCTTTACCATTGGCAAAATAGGCTTCACCATAAGTTGTCTTCAAATTGCCAAGGCCGGCCTTTATATAATTATTTGTTTCGGCTGAATCACGTTCCGCAGGCCTTTTCATGGCTTCCAAAGGCTTAATATCACTATTCAATTCCAACGGCTTATCAATCGGAATATAAGTTAACGGTGCCTTAAATGGGGTTTTATCTTCCAGGTCGGGGTTACGGCGGATTTTTACGGCATCTGCTAAAACCGGCTTGTAAGCCGTGGTCACTACAATTTCTTCCGATAAGCTGCCGCCGATTCCATTTGCCTTATCACCTTTTTTTGTGGTATCTGACGCGGCTTTCGCCGCAGCTTCGCCCAAACTTTTTGCATTTACCTTTTGCTGACTTACCGTGGTGTGTATCACCTTCTTCTTATGGGTTACTTTAGCAGGCTGCTTTTTAGTTTTACTTTTTGTTTGTGCGTTTACAGGTACAAAGTATAATGCCATGATCAGGGTAAGCAGCGTATAGATATATTTAAGTTTCATTGCTCTTCTCATATTATTCTTTGCTATCCTTCTTTTTATTTTCAGAACCACCACTCGATAAGCTCTGCAGTTTCTGTTTAGCAGTCGGCAGTATGTCGTCATCACCCTTATAATTGTCTATCACGCTTTGAAGAGTAGCCTTTGCCTGGAAATTATCTTTTAATGCCACATAGTTGTCGGCTAATAAAACAAATGTTTTGGTTACCCAATAGTCATAGTTTGGCAAGTCTTTTATCAGCTCGAAACACGTTTTCTGCGACGATTTATAATGTCCCTTCAAATACTCGATGTTGGCCACATTATATTTTGCCTCTGCGGCAGCTATAGTTTTGGTATTGGCAACAGTATAATCAAATTCTTTAACAGCACTGGTGGTATCACCCTTTTGCAGGTACGCTTGCCCGGCGTATAAGCCCGTTTTAAACTTATCTTCCTGTGCCGATTTTTCGTTAGCTCTTACCAGCTTTACATATTTCAATGCATCGTCGGGCATTTGCATCTGCGCGTAACAAAGCAACAAGTTATTTATAGCGAAGGTATAATCAGCTTTGTATTCCGAATTTGTTTCCAGCCTTTTAAGGAAAACTACCGCATCGTTATATTTCTTTTGTGCGATGTACAATTTGGCCATACTGATTAACGACTGCTCGCTGTACGTGCTGGTCCAGTCGTTCAGTATCACGTTATAATCAACCACGGCTTCATCGGGCCTGTTCAGGCTAACCAAACTTTGCGCCCTTATAAACCGTGCCTGTTTATCATATATCGGTTTGTTAGGGAATTTATCAAAATATGCACCTACTGCGCCCACAGTACCCTGCCAATCGCCTTTTAAATAAAGGTTATTTGCGGCAGTGTACATAATGTTTTCCTGGTCGGCAGCAGAGTAATTTGCAATCGGCGTAGTGGCAGCATAGTTAATAAATGTTTGCGCGTCGCCTTTATCGGTATATATTTTTTCTATTTGCTTGAGCGCCATTTTGGCTTCATCGGTCGATGAATAATCCTGTATTACTTTTTTGAACGATTCTATGGCCAGGTCGTCATTGCCAGCGTTGTAATCAATCAAACCTATAGTGACCAAGGCCCGGGGGATGTAACTGCTGGTCGGATATTTTTGGATCATATCGAGCATACCGCTTTTAGCTTTATCCCCGTCATTTTTAACAAAATAAGTATAGGCGATCTCGAAGGAAGCATCATCGGCATAATCTGACTTTGGGAACTGGCCTAACACATCGGTAAGGGTGCTGATCTTTTCGTCCTGTGCACCTTGCAAGCCCTGTATCATACCCCGCTGAAACAATGCATAATCTTCCCCTGCACTATGCCGCTCAATAATTTTATTATAATATTCCAGCGCTTTTCCGTAGTTTTTCAAAACGAAATAACTGTCGCCCAGCCTGGTTATGGCATCATTTTCGGTATTGGCATCCTTTTCTCCGCCCTGTAAAAATTTCTGAAAGTAAGTTGTGGCAGTTTTATATTGTTCACCGCCGAATGCCGCGTAGGCCAGCGCATAATTGGCATAATTATATACGTCAGTTTCGGGCGCTTCCGATAGGTCTAAAAACTTTTTAAAGGTCTCTACCGATTCGCTGTATTTCCTTACCTCATACATCGCTTCGGCCATCCAATATGTTGTTAACGCTTCTATTTTGGGATCTACCGGATTGTTTAACGACCGCAGGAAAATACCGATCGCATTTTCGAAGGCGCGTTCATTATAAAACTCAAGGCCGCGGAAGTACGTAACCTTTTGAAATGCCGCCTGTGCTGCTGCAGATTTATTAGGGATGGGTTCCAGTATTTCAACAGCCTCTTTGTAGTTATGTGAATTTAGCAGTTCTTCACCTAATAAAATCTTCACTTCATCATTTCGCCCTGACCGGGGATAATTTCTCAAATAAAGCCTTGTTGCATCTATTGCCTGCGTATTAAAATCGAGCTCGTACGATAGTTTAGCATATTGGTATAAGGCATCCTCCTGTAATTTCGGATCAAAATTAAGTCTTGAAGCCGCCAGGTATGCATTCCTGGCGCTTTGTTTATTATTCATCCTTAGGAATACATCTCCAAGGGTATAATTTCCATTCTGGCTGTAGATATCGTTTTCCTGCTGCAATTTTTCAAGCTCAATGGCCGCTTTGCCGTAATTGCCTACTTTGTAGTAGGTGTAGCCCATTTGATAGCTATCCTGTGTATTTTGGGTGCGCCCTAAATCCTCATCTTCAAAACGCCCGTAATATTTAGCCGCATTATCGTAATCTGTTTTGGCGAAGTACGATGCTGCTATTATCCGCAGCATTTCTCGTTCGTTTTGTTGGTGCGTGCTTTTAATTATAGGAACGGCGTAGCTTATCACATCGTCATAGCGTTTGTCTAAAAAATAAACTGCGGTTATATAATAAGGATAGCTGCTCTCGTATTTTTTCGACTTCTTTAACCGCTCAAAATTAACCAGGGCCAAATGATAGTCCTTTTTCAGGTAGGCGATATAAGCGAAATAATAAACAGCGTCATCAGTAAACGGCGATTTTTTGTTTTTCACTTCGCTAAAAAGCGCCTGCGCCTTATCGTAGTCGTTGGTGGCGAAATAAGCATACCCTTTTCTGAACTTATATTCAGTATTCTGGCTTCCGCTCAGTTCATTGGCTTTTACTTTATCAAACCAACGCAGCGCGTCAACATATTTTTCCTGCTTTGAATATGCGCGGCCAACCTGGAAAAACGCTAGTTTGGTTAGCGGGTTTTCGGGATGCTCCTTAATAAATCGCATAAACATACTTTCGGCGTCATCGTTGCCAAGTTCCAGTGCACATAAGGCCTCGTAGTATTGCGAATTTTCTTTTAGCTGGGATAGTTCAGCTTCAAATTTAGGCTGTGTACTGGTTTTAAGTTTTGATTCTTCCACCAGGCGAAACTGTTCGGCAGCAGCAACATATTTACTCTTGCTAAGCAAATCAATCGCGGCATGATAGGTACGATACACCTCAAACGATGGATTTTGCTGGGCTTGTGACTGAGACACAAAAAATAAAAGAACAAGTAATATGCTATATTTAAATTTTGTCATAAGAAGTGTACTAATCAATTTGCGAAAGTAGCGAAACGCAAAAACGAAATCCACAATAGTAATTCACATAATGTGGAGAACATTGTTTCTTAACGAGTGTAAAAGCGGGCATGGTATGGGTGTGGAAAACTTTAAAGTTATGAGCAAGTCGATATCTGGAAGTAACAGTGACGATAATAGCGTAGTTTTTTCGACGTTTATAAATATGGTTAAACCTGTTTATACAGCACAAATTAGCAATTTTACGCTGTTATGCATTTTATTGCTTTTTTCGGGCTTTCAACCCGCACCAAAAACAATTGTTCTGCATAATGATCAGTTGTTATTCACGCCGAAGGAGTTTTACGTAGCGGATGTGACCGATGAACGAGAATATCGTACAGCCATAGCACGGTTGCTATCTGAAGGAACTGAAGCCATTAACTCTAAAATATATACGGTCGATTTTCAGGGGGGCGGCTTTGCTGCCGTAAAACAATTTGTTAATCACAGCGTGCCGCGTAACATAACTTTACGGCCTGTAATTATTAAGATTAAAAAAATAATGGCAACGGAATCGTCATTGGAAGGCGGGCGTGTGCAAGGAGATATTGAGTTTGACTTATCCTTTTATTTGAAAAATGGGGATGACGACGCCGTTCATCTGGCCAATTATCACGGAGGTTCACACTACAACCGGATGGCAGGACCGCCGCAAGCCATCGAACCTTTGATGCGCAATGTTTTGAAGGAAGGTTTAATTTATTTAAATAATTGGATCGATCAGCAATCCGGCACCAACATAAAACTTGCCAAAGGGGTGAAAGTGCTTTTTACCGACTATAAAGAAAATAACGAAGAAGATACGATTTATTATTCTGTAAAGCGGCCTTTAACTTGGGATGATTTTAAGTCGCCGGTGCCAATCAGCAAGTACGATGCCGAAGCGTTTCCCGGATTTGGTTATGAAGAACATGCCGTAGTTGCAAATGGAATAATTAAAATTAACCTGGTAATGAAAGTGTATTTACCAAAAAGTGCAAGCTGGGTTAAAAACGACAGCCGAACGGATTATGCTTTAAACCATGAACAACGGCATTTTGATATTGTGAAGATAATAGCAGAACGATTTAAAAACAAAGTAAGTTCCGAAAACCTGCCGGTCAATAATTTCGAAGGTCCGGTGAATGAGGATTACCTTGAATCGTACAGAGAAATGAACAGCCTGCAGAAGCAATATGATAAAGAAACCAATCACGGTGCCGACCAAACAGCTCAACAACGCTGGAATGAACGCATTGATAGAGAATTGAAAGCGTTTAGTGTCAAATAACCTACGCTGCTTGTAACTGCAATTTTATGGCATCCAGCAACTCATTAATATCAAAAGGCTTTTCTATAAAAGCATTGGGAGCACCTTTTTGATTCAGAGAATTGGATATATTATGACTTGCAGATATTAAGATAACGGGAATGTTACGGGTTTCATACCTGGCTTTTACGTCTTTACAAAGTTCGCGCCCGTCTAAATTTCCAAGCATTATGTCAAGAAAGATCAAATCGGGCACGTGGGCTTTTATTTTTTCAAAAAGATGATGCCCATCTGAAAGGGTGTCCACTTCGTATCCAAAGTCTTCCAAAATATATCTTAAAACCTCTAAAATATCTCTGTCGTCATCAACCGCTAATATCCTGCACATGCTTAATTATTTAAATGTGTGTTTGGTATAAAATTAGTACAACCTAACGCGTCGTACCCAAACACCGGAAATTATTTATAATTACTTTGCAATTTTTGTACCACGTTGAATAATTCGGGGCTTTTAATTTCGTAAAAGACTCCAAACAATATTATATATCTTAAAAGTACAGGTGATTTAGCCGAATCGATGTTATTTAATTGTTAGTAAATAATTTGTAATGCGATGTCGAGATGATAGCCTTCTCATGAAATGGTTGCTTGTTATTCTAATCTACTTTAGTAGAAAAAGTACAAATTGTGCACGGCAAGGCTTTTGGGCCACCACAATTACTACCAGAAAAAAATCGTCGTAAAGTTAACCTGCGTTTCGCTTCGAATCCTAGCTAAATAAATAGAATTTATGGTTGCAGTTTGAGCATGCAAATCTTTTGACCGGTAACCAAAATAAGAGCTTTTTCACGAAGTAGCTTCGACGGATGCGGAAGTTTTTTTCCCCTTTACATCTGGGACAAGCATGCGCCCTTTTTATTCGTTCGTCATCACCTGATATAGCACTCATATTTTAAAACATTTCAGGGTATTAACTAATAATATAAAGGTATGCAATTAAGCCTTCGTAACTAAAAATAATTTATTAACAAATTGTTATTATTTTTTATCCTCAAGATGGATTAAATTGACTTTTAAGAGGAAAATCGATTAAACCCTTGGTAAAATTTAAATTACAGAAGATATATATATTTCTTTAAAAGAAATATATTGCTGTCCCCTGGAGTTATAATCTATTGGTTTAAATAAGGCTATTCACTTTATCAACCAATTCACTTAAATCGAAGGGCTTATTTATGATGGCATCACAGCCGTAATCAAATAGTTCGTCGTTATGATTTATATAGGCAGAAAAAATAATTACAGGAACGTTTTTAAAATCGGGGTGTGATTTTATTTGTTTACAAAGCTCCCCACCATTTAATCCGGCAACGCGGTAGTCTAAAATTACAAGATCCGGCTTAAATTCTTCTACCAGTGGCATAACTGCATTACTCCTTGACGTACTTTTTACATCAAACCCTTCATAGGTCAGCGTTTCATGCACTATATCTAAAATGTCCTGGTTATCGTCCAGCACTAAAATGCGCTTTGTCATAAGTGATCAACATTAAGACGAAAGGAAATAAATAATGGAGGTGCTATATATACTAGTTTGGGCTTAATCTTCGTCGGGTGTTGCTAACAAAACTAAAGTATTTTCCTTGACGCGCAATTTTTAAATTATTATTTAACAAGGATAAAAATAATTTTGATTAAAACGCTTCGCCAAGGCCAAGGTTAATATCAGAGTAACCCTTGCTTATGCCGTAGTCAATACAAATGTTAGTGTCGGATTTTTTATTGAATTTTATACGTAATCCGCCGCCACCCGCCGGGTTAATATATTCAAAGTCGCGGGTATTTCCCTGGCTGGCAGAGTTTACATTAAAAAATAATACAAAGCCGAGTAAACCGTTATTGGTAATATCCCTGCGATATTCCGTTTCAAAATACAATAAAGACTGCCCCCTATACCGGTTTTGCTCTATTCCTCTGCCCGACCGTTGGTACGGATCCATCCCAATACTGGGTAAATTAAGGTAAGGTGTACCGGTAGAAATGGTGGTCCAGTAATAGCTCCAGAAAGCCAGTACGTTTTTTGGACCCGAATTGGTTAACGAAACATATTTACGCAAATCAATATATACAGATTGTGAGTTATTGTCGCTGCCGATAAACTCCGCATTGTGCCGATAAATTAAATTAGCAAATACTCCCGGCAGCGGATTAAAAGCATTTTGACGGGAATCATATAAAAGGTTCAAATTTAAACCTGATGAAAAGGAGTTCGAACCAGGCGCGGTACCATATTGATAATTTGAAAACACATTCAATGGTGTTGAATTAGTTGATTTAATACCGGCATAATAGTCAAGGTTATAACCCACACCTGCATAGAAATAGGAAGTTATCCGTTTAAGCGCACTCTGATAAAAACGCAGGTAATTATAGTAAAGTATATAACGGGAGCTCTCGGGCTGACCTCCGCCTAACCCCCACGTATTATCAGGATAAACCAGAAAACGAGTGTCGCCTTGAATATTCCAGGTATTATCTTTTAACCATATGCTCGAGTGTATCGGTAGACCATAGCGGCCCGACAAATTAAAGTACGGGGCAAATGTTACAGTTGATAAATAAGTGGTCTTTCTCTTTCCAAGGTAAAAACCGGCCGTTGTAGAAGTAACAAGTGCTTTACTTCCGCCGGGCACATTAGAAGAAATTGGTAAAATGGAGAAGTATATTTGTTTTTTTTCGCGATATTTTGACCGGGGCTTGGTTTTTAAGAAAGTCCGTGCTATGTCTATTAAATCCTTTTGTCCGGTTGTGTCTATATCCACATTTGTTGTATCTACCGGAGTTTGCGCTAATAAAAGAAAAGGCGATAAAAATAAAATTGTAAATAGTATAGTTTTCAGCATCACAACTAAAAGAAAAACCAAGCCTTTTTGTTTTACTGCCGCTATAATAATTGACAACTTTAGGTTGTCAAGTTCCCGGCAATAAGTTTACTCCTTCAAAAAGCTGCGCACAGCTAAAGAAAATTCAGGTGTTTTGGCCGCGCCGCCATGATCGCCAGGGACATATGAGAGACCGGACGAGGGTATAAGCGTATGTAACTCGGTTTCCGAGCCATTTTCTTTGTCTTCGGTTCCCCGGATAATTAAAACGGGGATATGTATTGCTTCCAACTCGGGTTTGCCGGTTGTAGGCTGGTACTTTTGCTGATAAGCCAGCGCTAGTTCATCAAAGCGTTGGCTGTGAATATATTTTAGCATGCTATCTACATCGTGTAACGATGTATCACCCATCAAAGCCTGGTAAATGTGTATTCGTCTTGTCCATTCAGGGTTAGTAAAAGCATCTCCCATCCCCCCGATAACCGCCTTATGAACTCTCTTGTCCAATACCAAAAGCCTGGCCGTAATAATTGATCCGCGTGAATAGCCAACAACATCATAATGTTTGATCGCCAATTTGCTGATTAAGCCGATAATATCCCTTGCTTCGGCGTCATTGGCGTAAGCTGCTTCGTTATGCGGCCTGTCTGATCGCCCGTTGCCACGTTGATCAAATATAATTACCTGGTAGCCCGCGTTAAGCAAATCACCATAGACAGCATTCTTCTTCCATCCTTCGCCGGTGCCTGTAAAGCCATGGATTAACAGAACGGGATAACCGGCACCCTTAACCTCATAGTAAATCTTAGTTCCATCAAATGAGATAAAATACTTACCAGGTAGCTCCGATTGGGAAAACACCCTAAAACTAAAGAGCATAAGGATGCCCAGTACCATTATGTTAGTGGAGTACTTTTTCATTTTAGTTTACTGTAAGCGTTTTTATAAATTGGCTTAACAAAGATGATGATTAATTAATATAGTTTCATTCTCCCGTTATAAACGAACACCGGTTGTATCAGAAACGAACAGCTTTATTGATTGATATTATCACAACTATTTGATAATTAGTAAATTAATTATTTGGCATTTTCTTGGAGAAAAAAAGGCGAAAGCAGAAATCACTCAATGACCAATTAAAATGATAAAGAACTATTTGAAGATCGCCATGCGACAATTGCGTAAACAAAAAATGTATTCGGCCATTAAAATTGGCGGCTTTGCATTAAGCATAGCTGCTTGTTTATTAATAGGACTTTATATTAAAAATGAGGTGAGTTATGATCAGTCGTACCCGGATGCAAACCGCATTTATAGGCTTATTGAACTTTATACTCACGATGGAAAAGTAGAAAAAGGTGACGATTACCCGGCCCCAATGTCGAAAGCGTTAAAGGCCGACTTTCCTGAAATTGAGAAGTCGGGCCGTATGATGCCGAATTCGCTATTCCCGGGCGCCGGAAGCAATGAATTGAGGCGGGCCGACCAGTTGGAAAACACACATGAAGAGGGATTTACCTACGTAGACCAGGAGTTTTTAGATATACTAAAGCTGCCCATGGTTTACGGCGACAGGAAAACCGCCCTTGCTGAACCAAATACCATCGTAATATCTAAAAGGAAAGCGGACAAATACTTCCCGAACCAAAACCCGGTTGGTAAAGTAATGTTCCTGAACAACGACCAAACAAAACCTTACAAAGTTGGCGGCGTTATGGAAAACCTGCCCCAAACCTCGCATCTGCAGCAATATGATTTTTTCCTGACGCTCAACGGCGTTGAATTTTACAAAGGCGAACAAACCAACTGGAACGCCAGTAATTATCCCGATTATATTTTGGTAAGGCCGGGTACTAACATTGCACAATTAGAGAAAAAAATAACCGCTGATATCGATAAAAATTACCTTCTGCCGGCCCTGCTTAGCATTAGCTACAAGGATGCGGAGAAAGAGCTGCGAAAATTATCATACAAATTACAGCCAATTGCCGCCATACACTTAAATTCATACGATGTTGAGGACAATGAATTTAAGCACGGCGACATCCGGTTTATATGGCTGTTTGGCGCGGTCGCATTGTTTATATTAACCATTGCCTGTATTAATTTTATTAACCTGAGCACAGCTAAATCTGCTAACCGCGCTAAAGAGGTGGGCCTGCGAAAAGTTGTTGGCTCAACACGGTTCAGCTTAATTAACCAGTTTTTGGCGGAATCTATGCTTTACAGCGCAGTTTCTTTCGTTGTAGGCTCATTGCTGGCATGGGCGCTGCTGCCCTATTTCAATACCCTTGCATCAACAACGTTGACTATGCCCTGGCTAAGCCTTTGGTTTATCCCTGTGATATTATTAGCCTCAGTGATAGTTGGTACACTGGCGGGCATCTACCCGGCGTTTTACCTCTCGTCATTTAAACCGGTTAGCGTCCTCAAAGGGGCAATAAGCGCAGGCAGCAAAAACTCCGTTTTGCGAAACGGGCTGGTGGTATTCCAGTTTACGGCTTCCATTATATTGATCATCTGCACTTTTGTAATTTATAACCAAACACAGTATATACTTAACAGGGATATAGGTTTTAATAAAGACCAGGTGCTGATGTTACAGGGAACGAACACATTGGGCGACGCCGGGGTTAAGAACCTGAAACAAGATCTGCTGAAACTGTCGTCGGTGAAAAGTGTTTCGGTGAGCGATTATTTGCCGGTGGAAGGCACTAAGCGCAATGGTAACACGCTATACAACGAAGGAAAATCGAAAGTTGAAACAGGAGCGCAATCTCAATTTTGGCTCATTGATCACGACTATCTGAAAACATTTGGCGTAAAACTTTTGGAAGGCTCCAATTTTTCCGCAGATGATCATAGCGGAGGCGTTATCGTTAACCAAATGATGATTAAAACGCTGAATATTAAGAATCCAATCGGCAAGGCCATTAGCCATGGCGGTGACCGGATGCCGATCATAGGTGTTGTTAAAGATTTTAATTACGAATCTATGAAGGAACAGATTAAGCCATTAGCGCTGTATTATGGCATTAGCCCTTCAATTGTGTCAGTAAAAGTTAGCGGCGGCGATATGAAAAACACCATCGACCAGATATCTTCCGTATGGAAAAATCTTTCGCCCTCCCAACCCATAAGGTACGTCTTTCTGGATGAACGCTTTGCCAATATGTATGCCGATGTGCAGCGAATGGGCAGCATATTTACCAGCTTTGCTGTACTGGCCATTATTATTGCCTGCCTGGGCCTGTTTGCGCTTGCAGCATTTATGGCCGAACAGCGCAGCCGCGAAATTGGTATTCGCAAAGTATTAGGCGCAAGTGTGCAAAGCATTACAAGCCTGTTGTCATTAGACTTTATAAAACTGGTAGCAATAGCTATCGTTATAGCTTCGCCAATCGCCTGGTGGGCCATGACCAAATGGCTACAGGACTTTAGTTATCGCATCCTTATCGGATGGTGGGTATTTGTTTTGGCCGGGATATTTGCCATTATAATTGCCTTGTTAACGGTAAGCTTTCAATCGATAAAGGCCGCTATCGCGAACCCTATTAAGGCGTTAAGGAGCGAATGATTATAGCGAGTTGGCAGTTGTGAGTTGGAAGTAGCAGTTTGCAGGGGGTTTTATATCTTTACGGCAGATATGAAGTACCTGCGCTGGCTTTTGTTTCCTTTTTCGTTATTATACGGGCTGGTGGTTATTATCCGTAACTGGTTATATGACGCAGGCGTATTTAAAAGCTATAGGTTTAACCTGCCAATAATATCAGTAGGCAACCTAGAAGTCGGCGGAGCAGGCAAAAGCCCCCTGACGGAATACCTTATCCGGTTATTAAAAAACAATCACAAGCTGGCTACGCTAAGTCGGGGATACGGGCGTAAAACAAAAGGATATATTTGCGTTGGTAGTGAAGAATCAAGAATCAAGAGTCAAGAGCCAGGAGATCGAAATTTATTGCTCACCACTCACCACTCACCACTGACTGCTGAACACTCGCTACTTGCTAACCAAATAGGTGATGAACCGGCACAGTTTAGATCTAAGTTTCCTGATATCACAGTTGCCGTGAGTGAAAACCGGGTAGCGGGGATAAAACAACTGTTACCTGATCATGATCTTATCCTGATGGACGATGCTTACCAGCACCGGGCCGTTGAGCCGGGTTTGAGTATATTATTGTTTGATTACAGCAAGCTAAACGATCCGCATTTATTATTGCCCGCCGGAAATATGCGTGAACCGTTCAGCGGTCGCTGGCGGGCGCAGGTACTGGTTGCAAGCAAATGCCCGCTGCAACTAACTGAGGATGAACAGGCGCTGATCACTGAAAAATTAAACCCGCTGCCCTACCAGCAATTGTTTTTCACCTCAATAGTTTATCAGCAATTACAGTGTATGGACGGGCAGCCAACAGATACAAGGGTCGACAGGGAAACAACAGTATTTTTGTTGACTGGCGTTGCCAACGCCCTGCCGCTCGTACAATATTTAAATAACAGCACATCGCAAATCATTCATCATAATTATCCCGACCATCACCCGTTTACCTTAAAAAATATTACTAAACTTGCCGCTGAATATGAAGCCTGCGGGTCACAAAAAAAAATAATCGTTACAACAGAAAAAGATGCACAGCGTTTAGATCTGTCCTGGTTTAAAACAGGGACTTTATTGCCTCCAATTCCGGTATTTGTATTACCTATAAAGGTGAAGTTTTTAAATGGCAGCGGCGAGAGATTTGATCAGTTAGTTATAGACTATGTTAGAGAGCATACAGCACACTACAGCATACATTAAAAGCCGCATCGGCGATTTTGAGCCCGAAGTTGGCATTATATTAGGCACCGGCCTCGGCGGATTGGTGAAAGAGATAGAGGTTGAAAAACAATTGATGTATTCCAACATTCCCGATTTCCCTATTTCAACTTTAGAGTTTCATTCGGGCAAGCTTATTTTTGGCATGCTTGCGGGCGTAAAGGTGGTGGCTATGCAGGGCCGGTTACATTATTACGAAGGCTACAATATGCAGCAAATCACTTTCCCTGTAAGGGTAATGAAAATGCTGGGCATCAAAGCGTTGTTTGTATCAAATGCAAGTGGTTCTTTAAACCCGGAATTTAAAAAAGGTGATCTGATGGTAATAGCAGATCATATCAACCTACAAACTGATAACCCGCTGCTGGGGAGGAACGAGGATGAACTCGGCCCCCGTTTTCCGGACATGAGCGAACCCTATAAACGCAATTTGATAGATAAAGCGCTCAACATCGCATCAGCAAACAATATTATATGTCATAAGGGAGTTTATGTTGCGGTAACAGGCCCTAACCTTGAAACAAAGGCCGAATATAAGTACCTGCGGATTATTGGAGGCGATGCTGTTGGAATGAGTACGGTACCCGAAGTGATTGTTGCCAACCACATGGGTTTGCCGGTATTCGCCATATCGGTGCTTACAGACGAAGGTTTCCCTGAAGTATTGAACCCGGTATCTATTGAGGAGATATTGAAAGTTGCCAATGAAGCGGAACCTAAAATGACATTGATACTTAAAGAATTGATAGCCGGTTTTTAATGCCCGAAAGATTTAAATATTTACTATTATTATTGATCTGTGTGTTTACACAGGTTGTATTTGCGCAGTCTCCAACCAACCCGAATTTTCCGGGTGGTCAATCGCGCCTTCAAACGCGCGGGGATACGGGAAGAACCGGGCAAAAACTTACCGATGATCAGCTTTTAGATACGTTGCGAAGCAGGCAAGAGCGAAAACGCGACAGTGTTGTTTTTAATGCCAAGTTCATCAGGGTAACAAATGAAAAGTTATTAACTGACAGCACGCAGCTATTCCCGCTAGATACCGGCCTGGTAAATTTCCAAAACTATAGTCCCCTTAACCAGCCCCGCACGCCAAAAATATACCTCGGCAATACCGGCACTGATGAAAGGAGCCTTCTGTTCGAACCCTTGCATACCATTGGCTTTGATGCCGGTTTACATACATTAGACGCTTATTTACTAAACCCCCAAGACATTAACTATTACCGTGCAAGGGTGCCCTATACACAACTTTCGCTGGTTGGCGTAACCGGCCGAACCGAACAGTTGTTCAAGGTTTTACACACGCAAAACATCAATCACCAACTCAATGTAGGCTTTAATTTGAATTATATAGGCTCACAGGGGTTTTATAGCAGCAACGGGGTTTTAGCGCAAAACGTGAGCGATGTAAATGCCGCTGCTTTCGCCTGGTACGAATCTAAAAGTAAAAGGTATAACCTTTTAACTAACCTTATTTATAATAATTTAAAATCACCGCAAACGGGTTCGATTGTTGACGATTCTATTTTTGTGACGGGCAGTATCGACAAAACCTCGCAGCCGGTACGATTACCAAGCACTTTTGAAAACTGGAAAACAGGCGGGTTTTATTTGAAGCAATTTTATTACATAGGCAGGATAGATAGCTTAAAAAAGGGAGCATCAGGCGCTGCCAGCATTTTGCCTACCCAGCGCGTATCGTACACCATAAATTACGATACAAAAAAATACATTTTTTCACAAAACGACCAAGACTCCTATCAGGTATTCCCCGATTACTACTATAGTTCTGGCTATTCGAAGGACTCGCTCACGGTACAGCACCTGCAAAATGAATTTTCGTACAGTTTTTATCTGCGAAGTAAAGCGGTAAAATTTGTGAAAAATGAAATGAAGCTCGATGTGGGAATAGCCCAGGATTATTACCACTATACGCAATTTGTTGCCGACACCACATTGAATCAATATGGCAGTAAGGTTGTGTTGCCGCTAAAAGTACAAAATGCGTCGTTCCAGGATATTACGCTGAGAGCTAAATTCAGTTACCGTTTTAGCGACAGGATAGCCCTTAACGGGGATTTCAGGCAAATTGCTGCTGGTCGGGATTTTGGCGATTTTCTTTATGATGCAAAAGTTACCCTGGCGGGCGGTAATAAAGCCGGAAAAATCATATTTGAAGGATATTCGCAAAGCAGTTCCCCACCATTGGCGTATACCAATTGGATTTCAAATCACTTTATATTTCATGATAACTTTCACAGCCAGAAAACTACCAGCATATCATTCAACTACCTGAACAATCCTTTGAAACTGGATTTAAAGGCCGAATATTTTTTAGTTACCGATTACCTGTATTTTGCTGCGCAAACAAACGGTATCGATGCCCATCCCGTACAATTAAATGCCCCCATTAATTTATTAAAAGTAAGTTTTGGCAAATCATTTGAGTGGCGAAAGTGGCACTTTGAAGATTACCTGGTTTACCAGAAAACGGACTATCAATCCACCCTGCGTACGCCGCAATTTTATAATTACACCAGCATTTATTATAAAACTCTTTTATTCGGCGTGTTAAATTCAAATATCGGTATGGATGTAAGGTACAATTCCCAATACGTTGCTCCGTCATACGCGGTTGGATTAGGGCAATTTTATAACGGGGCAAATGTCACCTTTTCCTCCTATCCCATTGCAACCCTGTATCTTAAAGCAACTTTACAGCGCACCAATATTTTTGTTATGTACGATTATGCCGACCAGGGCGTTTTCAGCAAAGGCTTCTATACCGTTAACCGCTACCCACAAATGGATCACTTATTAAAGATTGGTGTATCGTGGTCGTTTTATAATTGAGTTGGCAGTTGCAGTTTGCGGTAAGCAGTAATATTTAATACTAACGTAGCTAAACTGCCAACTGCTACTGCAAACTGCCAACTAACCTCACGTCTTCTGCTTCTTTTTCCTGGCCGCGGGAAACAGCACATTATTCAATATTAACCGATATCCTGGCGAATTGGGGTGTAGCTTTAAATCTGTTGGCGGGTCGCCTACAATATGCTGAT
>CAZZUU010000028.1:0-18673 GCA_964657275.1 uncultured Mucilaginibacter sp.
AAGCGGCATTCGGCCGTGGCGGCGCAAATACGCAAATACCGCTCCTCCTTCCCGTAAGGTATCATCCCAAACGGTATTAATGATCCTGATCTTAGGCGAATTTATGCCAAGGATAAGGCTTTCCGTTCCATCGTCACTGATACCCAGGGCCACAATAAATTCGTCGCAAATGGGTAATATAGAAGTTATAGCCTCAACTACCGGGTAATCATTTTTTATGGCATTCCTGATAAACGTAAAACCGGCTACCTTCATTTACATCAAATAATATCGTGTTTATGGGCAAATATAGTTATCTCCCGCTTTCTGCCTCTTATATTATATAGGCGTACTATAGTTTTCATCTTATTTTTGTTCCTTTATATAAATCAACATGTTAAACGCCGCCAAAAACTTACAGCCGAACTGCAACGACTTCCGGACCGTTGCTCGCGCTTTAACAATAATTGAAAACGATCTTGCGGGCAGTAACGAACTTTTAAAAGGAATTACTTTCGATAAAGATTCGTCGATAATAGGTATCACCGGGCCACCGGGCGCTGGTAAAAGCACGCTGGTAAATGCGCTGATCGGCAGTTTACTCAATGGAAATAATAAAATAGCGATTCTCGCCATCGACCCTACATCGCCATTTAATTTCGGCTCATTGCTGGGAGATCGCATCCGGATGTCGCCGCACTTTAATCATTCTGATGTTTTTATCCGTTCGCTGGCTACGCGTGGTTCTTTGGGCGGCCTCTCGGCAAAAACTATCGAAATGGCAGATGTACTACGGGCGGCAGGTTTTGATTATGTTTTAATTGAAACGGTCGGCGTGGGCCAGTCAGAAATTGAAATAGCAGGCCTCGCCGATATTACTTTACTGGTTTTGGTGCCCGAAAGTGGCGACGAAATTCAAAATATAAAATCGGGCTTAATGGAAATAGCTGATGCCTTTATTATCAACAAAGCCGACCGCCCTGACGCTGACCTTTTTGCGAATAACCTAAAAAAGATAACTCACCAAAAAAGTGAAGATCAAATCCCGGTTTTTAAAACTATTGCATCCAAAAATGATGGGGTAAATGAAATTGTTAATTTCATCAAATTAGCGCCGAAATTCAAAAACATACGCAAAGAATTGTTGCTAACTGAAAAGGCCTATAAACTCATTCAGCAAAAGCGAATGGCTGGCGTAGATAAAAAGAAACTTCAGGAAGCGATCAGCGTGGCTAAAAACGACCCCAACTTCAATCTGTATAGTTTTGTGGATAGTTACAGCTGATTTCGGATTTCGGATGTTCTATTTCGGATTTTTTTTAAACAGAAGATAATCGGGTTTTAATTTATTCAAAAAATCTTCTAATTCCGAAGTCGATCCGCCAGCTGGCGGACGAAATCCGAAATTCTAAGTATTCATTATCTCCTCAATCTCTTCGGCCTCTACCGGGATATCAGCCATCAAATCAATATTGCCGCCGGCAGTTATCAGAATGTTGTTTTCAAGCCTTATGCCCAATCCTTCTTCGGGTATATAAATACCGGGTTCGCAGGTTAATATGTTACCCACCTCAAATGGCTTGTAACGGCTGGCAAAATCATGCACATCCAACCCTAAATGATGCGAGGTGCCATGCATGAAGTATTTCTTATATAGCGGCATTTTTGGGTCTTGCTTATCAACATCGTGTTTGCTCAACAGCCCCAGACCAATCAATTCGCCTGTCATTAAGCCACCAACTTCATCATGGTATTCACTCCAAACAGCACCCTCAACAATAAGTTTAATAGCCGAGCGCATCACACGCAACACGGCATTGTAAACATCTCGCTGCCGTTTCGTAAATCGCCCGTTTACCGGGATCGACCTGCTCATATCTGCATTGTAATTAGCGTACTCTGCAGCAAAATCAAAAAGTATCACGTCGCCATCTTTACAAACCTGGTTATTATCGGTGTAGTGAAGCACAATAGCGTTTCTTCCGGAGGCAATGATTGGGCTGTAAGCATGGCCCGTTGCGCGCTGCCTCAAAAATTCGTGGGTTATTTCGGCCTCTATTTCGTATTCGGTTACTTGTGGCTTTACAAACTTTAATACCCTGATAAAAGCATCACGGGTTATTTCGCAAGCTTTTTTGGTTAGCGCAATTTCCATTGGTGATTTAACTACGCGAAGATCACGCATAATCAACGCAGAACGTTCATAATGATGCAATGGATATTTAGTCCTTAACTGTTCAAACAGCCGTATATCACGGTATGGCACCGTATGGCTATACCTGTCATTTTCGTTTGTATTTATATAAATGTATTCGGCATAGTTAATAACAGTATGCAAAATCGCATCAAATTCGCTTATCCAATGTACATTTTGAATGCCCGATGCTTTCTTAGCTTCGGCTTTAGTGTACTTATGGCCTTCCCAAATTGCAATATGTTCGTCCGTTTGTCTTAAAAAAAGTACTTCTTTGTATGCCTGATTAGGACAATCGGGATACAATAGCAATATACTTTGCTCCTGATCAATGCCTGTTAAGTAAAAAAAATCGGGGTTTTGCTTAAAAAGGAAGTTTTGATCGCCATTTCGTGGAAATTCATCATTTGAGTGAAATATAGCTATAGAATTAGGTTTTATTCGTTTAACGAAATTTTTTCTATTAATTATAAATAACTCATTATCAATAGGTAAATATTTCATCTAAATCGATTTAATAATTTTTTTAAAACAATTAATTTCATTTATTTGTAATACAAATACTATTTTGGAACAAAGTTTGGTTATGGTTTCAAACATAATTACTATTTTTGGAAAAAATCACAATTAAAATCGTTTAATCTTTTAAAACTATGAACTATTCTACATTAAAGAAAACAGTCGCTTTATCATTTGTTTCCTTGATGGCAGTTGGAATGGTGAAAGCTCAAACTTCCACAACAACGCCTACGGATTCATCGAAAATGTCGTCTGCAACAACTACTGCCAAGGTATTTGGCGGTACCGGTCAGTACAATACATTTAGTATCGGTTTAAATGTTGGCGCTATTTCTCCTTTCGTCGCCACAGGTGGCGTAAATGTTTTCAACAAAAGCAAAGTTGAATTAGGATATGGCCTTTCATTGAGAGATCAATTGTCACACACATTCAGTTTGGCATTAGATTTCCACGGTGGTAAAATAAGCGGCTCTGAACAATCATCTATAACTTCACCAAATACTTTTGTAGTGGATTCACAAACAGGCTTAACCGCTTCAAGCTTTAGTACTAATTTCTGGTCAGGAACTTTAAGTGGCGTTGTAAATTTTGGTAATATCAGTTTCCTTCACCGTCAAAGTGCTATTAATTTTTATGGTAGCGCAGGTGCCGGTTTATCTTACTACCACCCTAAAGATTATTCTTCTACTGACGCATCAGGAACTCCTGTTATTGATTATGGCCATAATATAAAAGAGCTGGTTATCCCTGTAGGAGTAGGCGTTAAATTCAAATTAAGTGATCAGTTAGACCTGAATGTTGGTTACACTGAAAACTTTGTTGATGGATTTAACTTAACTGGTATACATTCTGCACCTAATTTTCCTTCAGAAGATAAATACTCTTACGGATATGCTGGTTTAGAATATACCTTTGGCCCGAAATCAAAACCAAGTTTAGAGTGGGTAAACCCTGTGGCTATGATGTATGATGAATTATATGATGCAGCATTACGTCAGGAAGTTGAAGCTTTAAAAGGCCGTGTTACAAATGTTGAAACTGCTGTTAACGACCTGAAAAAAGATTCTGATGGTGACGGTGTTTCTGATCAATTTGACAAATGCCCTAATACGCCTGCAGGTACAGTTGTAGATGGCTCTGGTTGCCCTATCGTGTTCCCAAAACCTGATACTATTAAAATGGGAATGGCTGCTGCTGCTCCTGCTACTGCTTATTCAAATATCCAATTTGAGTTTGATAGCTCAGTATTAAAAACTTCATCTTATCCTGTATTAGATGCTACTTCTGCTGATTTACGTTCAAGCAGCAGCACACTTACTTTAGCAGGATACGCTTCATCTGAAGGTACTGCAGCTCACAACATGCGTTTATCAAGAGATCGTGCTAACTCAGTAAAAACTTACTTGGTTAACTCCGGCGTTGATGCTAAACGTTTGAAAATTAAAGCTTACGGTGAAACTCATCCTATAGCTGATAACTCAACTGAAGAAGGGCGCATTGCAAACCGTCGCGTTGAGTTCAAAAAATAATTTTAAGTAAATTAAAATAATTGAAAGGCTTTCGGATAACCCGAAAGCCTTTTTTGTTTTCAGTCTTTTGCTTTCCGCTCTAAGCCTTCTTATATTTGTTTATGTATTTTTTCCGAAAAAAGGATCCTAACAGACCCACCAGCTTCAACCTGAAGGTGATGCATGCTATTAATGCAATTGCTATAACCGTGTTTCTATTAGGGATCATCTGGAAGCTAATTCAATGGCTGATATTAAAAAAATATTAACTGTACAATCATCATCGAAAGCCTATTTGATGCTTCATATATTTGATACCTAATAAAATGAAAAACATTATAAACACACAAAAAGCACCAGCCCCCATTGGGCCATATAGCCAGGCTGTAATGGCCGGTAACTTTGTATTTATTTCCGGGCACGTTGCAATCCATCCGCCAACAGGCAACTTAATTATGGATGACATTAAGACCGAAACCAAACAGGTAATGGAAAATATAAAAGCTATTTTAACGGAGGCAGGCATCGGTTTCGATAATATTGTTAAAACCAGCATCTTTTTAACAGATATGCAGAATTTTACAGAAGTAAACGAAGTTTACGGTTCCTATTTTACAGAACAGTTTCCTGCACGCGAAACTGTAGCTGTGTTAGGGCTGCCAAAAAATGTAAACGTAGAAATATCTGTTACAGCCATTAAACCTTGATTTTATAGGCATTGAACAATCAGGCATTTCAAACTCCAATTGAGTATTTACGGGGCGTAGGCGCCAGTCGTGGAGGTGTCCTGAAAAAAGAATTGCAAATAGTCACGTTTGAAGAGCTGCTGCGTTATTTTCCTTATAAATATATTGACCGCACCCGGTTTTATAAAATTAAAGATATTCAGCCGGATCTCCCTTATGTACAGGTAATAGCCCGCATAACCCATATTGAAATTGTAGGTGTAAAACAGGCGCGCCGACTGGTTGCGCAGGCGCAAGATGATACCAGTAAGATGGAACTGGTTTGGTTTCAGGGAATAAAATTTATTGAAAAAAACCTGGCCGTCGGCAAGGCATATATATTTTTTGGTAAACCCGGATTTTTTAACGGCAAGGCACAAATGGCGCATCCCGAAACCGAGCTATATTCGGGAGAGGCCTCGCAGCGCAAAGGAAACTTAACATTACAGCCGGCTTATAGCTCAACTGAAAAATTAAAGCAATATTCGCTGGATAGCAAAGGCATCCAGAAGCTTGTTGCTGTCTTATTAGAACTCCATCTAAAAGATATAGCTGAAAACCTACCGCTGTATATTATAAATCGATTTAAGTTAACAAGTCGTGCAGAAGCGTTCAGAAATATTCATTTTCCCGAAGATGCTACTAAGCTCAACGAAGCTGTTCATAGACTAAAATTTGAGGAACTGTTTTTTTTGCAGCTTAAATTATTAAAAACAAAACTGCTGCATACGCAAAAGTTTAAGGGAAATATATTTGAAACCGTTGGAAGCTACTTTAATGAATTCTACGAGACAAAACTTCCTTTTGCATTAACAAATTCGCAAAAACGGGTTTTAAAAGAGATAAGGCAAGACACTCAACGCGGCGTTCAAATGAACCGGTTGCTGCAGGGTGATGTGGGTAGTGGTAAAACGGTAGTTGCCCTCATGAGCATGCTGATAGCTATTGGTAATGGTTTTCAAACCTGTATTATGGCACCTACGGAAATACTGGCTAATCAGCACTATCAAACCATAAAAGAATTGGTTGGAGAAGGTTTTATTAACGTAGCATTATTAACCGGCTCAACACCAAAAAAAATCCGAAAAACATTGCATGAGCAATTAGAAAACGGGGAGCTTAAAATATTAATTGGCACACACGCGCTTTTGGAAGACAAAGTTCAATATCAAAACCTGGGTTTTGTAGTGATTGACGAGCAACACCGATTTGGCGTTGAACAGCGTGCAAGGTTATGGCGAAAAAACACCATACCGCCGCATATATTGGTGATGACTGCTACGCCTATCCCCCGCACGCTTGCCATGACATTGTATGGCGATCTGGATATTTCGGTAATTGACGAATTACCGGCTGGAAGAAAACCGATACAAACGGTCCATTTTCTTGAAAACCAACGTTTGCGGATGTTCGGTTTTATGAAACAGGAAATCGCAAAAGGCCGGCAGGTATATGTGGTTTATCCGCTGATACAGGAAAGCGAGAAACTGGACCTAAAAAACCTCGAAGATGGTGTAGATGTAATGGCACATGAGTTTCCGTTGCCGGATTACCGGATAAGTATTGTTCACGGAAAATTAAAGGCTGTGGAAAAACAATTTGAAATGAACCGGTTTATAAAAGGCGAAACACAAATAATGGTAGCCACAACGGTGATTGAAGTAGGTGTTAACATCCCCAACGCATCCGTTATGATCATCGAAAATGCCGAGCGCTTTGGTTTATCACAATTGCACCAGCTCAGAGGCCGCGTGGGCCGCGGTGCCGAGCAATCTTTCTGTATATTAATGAGCAGCCACAAACTGAGCCGTGAGGGTCGCATCCGGCTTGATACGATGGTTAAAACCAACAACGGGTTCGAGATAGCAGAAATTGATCTGCAATTACGCGGACCTGGAAATATCGAGGGAACACAGCAAAGCGGCGTGCTGGATTTAAAGGTTGCCAACCTGGTAACCGATCAAGAGCTGTTAATAGCTGCCAGAAAATTTGTGGAAACCATCTTCGAAAAAGACCCGCAATTATCCCATCCCGAAAATCAGATACTTCATCAGTCCTTACAGTCAAAGGAACCAGGCCTAAGCTGGAATAAAATATCGTAGTTTTTCAACATCGAACACCGGATTTTGAATATCGAATAATGAAGTAAATTTCAAATCCAAAATCCGGTGGTTAATATTATCAATCTAACTCCACATACTATGGCGTGGTATAATTGGCATACGTAGTAACTGTAGTGCCGCATGATGTTGTTAAATTAATTTGAATTTTTACAGGGTAGTAGCCATCTGCATAAAAATAGCAGGTACCTACACCTGTAGATGCATTGAAGGATTGCGACGTAATTGAAGCGCCCTGGGTAGTGTTAATAAATACCATGTTGGTGGGATGACCGGACGTAGTAACTGTTAGCGTATGATAACCTATGCTGATAACTGTAGCATTCGTGCCGTCTACTTTGATGCCGGTGAAATTGTCGGTGCATGTGACTGTACAAGTGCCGTGCGAATTGGCATAAGATTGTCCATTTGCATTAACATTATTTATAGCTAGTTGGTTAGCCGCGGCTTTTGTGGAAGCGGTATAAGTGTTTGCCGCAACCGTATAGGTTACGCTCGATCCTATATATCCCGCACCACAATTGTTCCTGGTAAAGGTGCCCGACTCCTGGTCGTTATAGAAAACCGGCGTAGGATTAATAATAACGGTTACTGGAAGCGTAGAAGAAGACGTGGTATTATGCACCCAGTCTTTTATAGTGAAATTAATATAATAAGTTGCGCTGGTTTGCGATGAATTTGGGCTGCTTACATTTAACGCAAATGACGTTGGGGTACCTACATTTGGATTGTAGTAATTGATGACTCCCTGTACACTGCCGGAGGCTGTATTAATAGTTGGATATTCAAATATCCCGTTAACATTCCCCACAACGCTTATAGAACCGGAAGACGTTTCGCCAGACGCGGTAACAGTAACCAAACCCGGTGATGCGATGCTTGAGGGATTGGCGGTGAGCGTGATTTGCGCATGGCTTGCAAAGCAACAGCATAATAATATGCCTAAGCATAGTAAATAGTTTTTCATAATGTTAATTTTTGGTTAATAATTGTTTTATATATAAATATATAAACCATTGATAAATAAAATAAATAATATTTTACCAAAAGGCAATATTTATTTGACATCTCAAAATCAGTTTACCGAAAACACTTTTTTACGTTCTCAATTTATCTCAAAACAAGCGCGCCCTGATAAAAACCAGGGCGCGCTTGTTTTGAGATAGATGCCAGGCGTTAAGCCCCGCAAAATATATCCATATTAAATATGAAATGTGTAAACGATATTGCTGCTCACTGCACCACATGTATTTGTAACAGTCAAGTTAATAGGGAATGGATTTGTCCCCTGACTGCTATCCGTAGGTGCAAAATAAAATTCCTGGGTTATTGTACTAGTGCCGTCATGGTTATCGACAATAGCTTTGCTATCAGGATCGGTATCAAAATGGATATCCTGTGCAAGTCCGGTAGCTGATGACGTTGTAAATGAATAATTAGCTAATGGAAGTGGTGGAGTATTTATTATGATACTCAAAAAATGTGAAGAACCACCGGTAGTTACTGTACCATTGTAAGGAGCACCATCTACAGTGGCATTCCCAACTTTAGTTGGAACAACACAAGCTCCACAACTGCCATAACCGTTTGTATTCGTTACGTTTTGACCGTTGGCATTCACATCATTGATGGCTAATTGGTTAGCAGCAGCCTGCGAAGTTGTGCTGCTATAAGTGTGTGCAGCTACCGTGTAAGTATAGTTTGATCCGCTTTGGCCGGCGGTGCAATTATTCCTCGTAAATGTCCCAGATTCCGCTACGTTCCAATATGCGCAGGTTCCATTAGTGTTAGCGTAGTAAGGTCCGGTCGTGTTTACATTATTTACAGCCTGCTGGTCAGCATCAGCTTGTGATACAGTGCTACTAAATGAGTGAGCAGCTATTGTATAAGTAACAGTAGACCCGGTTTGGCCGCCAGTACAATTACTTCTGGTAAAACTACCTGACTTAGCAACATTCCAATACGTAGGCGGTGGCGGCGGGGTATACGGGTTAATTGTAATTACGAATGTTAAATCCTGGCTGGTGCTTGAACCGCTAACAGAATTATACACAGTTGTTAAAATATGGTAAGTAACATTGTAAGCTTGGGTAAGACTCCCTGAAATAGATATGTTAAATGGAAAATAAGTAGGAGGACCGCCAGCAGGGCTATGATAAGTCACTCCTGAGATAGGATATGCATCAAATTGGCTGCTAACCGGCGAAGCTGTTACATTATGTCCATAGTTTACATTGGTTATTGTACCCGTGTTTGACTCACCTGAAGCGAGTACAGTAATCCCGACTGAGCCACCTCCGGAGGGCGCGGTAATACTAGTTGTTGACGGAAACAATGTCACGCTGGCAAAGCCCGACAAGCAGCACAGAAATGTGCAAACAAAAAGAAAAATTTTTCTCATGATTTTAGTTTTAGTTAATAATTGGTTTATGGCATAAATCTATAATTTATTGATTAAAATAATATATGATATTTTACCAAAATTCAATACTATTTAATATTATTAAACTTAAAACTCAGCCCGGCAATAATATACCTTTCAACATTTGAATATTTAACTGATTGGTAGTACGAGGCGCCTACATTGTTATTGTAAAATTTGAAAGAATTAAATATGTCATAAGCTTGTACCCATACCGACAAGTATTTTTTCAAAAAGCTTTTCCTTAATTCGCCGTTCATTGAAATGGAATGCGTATTGGTAACGCTATGGTTGTAATTAAATAAAGGGTATAAATTAAACTCGTAACCTTTAAGGGTTAGTGATAACTTATCGTAATATGTCAACGTAAGCAATTTAGCGCCTCCGTTTTGGTAGGTGTAATAGCTATAGGCAAATGTAAAAATGGGGGTTACATTTAATAACGAATCGACAACGCGAAGCGAAGTAGAAAATGATTGATTTATCGTTAAACCACCATTTGATTGCGATTGGCCATTAATTAGGGTTGGTGTTTGCCGATAAATAATAGAATTGGTATAGTTGATGGATTTATTTGCGGCTATAATTTTTAAGAAAGTAAATGATAACTGGCCGCCATTCGAATTTCCCAGGTTATCCGTTTTGATTGTTTGCAGGCTAGTCACATCATTATTTATATTATACCCAAACGTTGACGAGTAATGATCAACCTGCCCGCTAACGATAATGTTTTCCGAATCAGAAGGCCTTACCGAATAATCAAATTTTAAACTTTTTTTCTTTTCAGGCTTTAAAAAAAAATTACTCGTAGTTCGGGATATCAAATCAAAAGTGCTGTTTAAACTTACTAATTCCTCTATGCTGGGGTCATTGGTAACAGCAATATAACTTACAACAAGGGTTTTCTTTTTGCTGAGCTTAAAGTCGGCATTAAAATTAATATCCAGGTTCAAAAAAGAGGTTGTATTTAAAATTCCGGATTGATTAATATTCCTAACCTCAACTATAGCGGTTGCGACGGCGTTCAAAGAAAATTTATTAAATATTTTTTGGAAACTAATACCCGGTTTAAAGTAATCATTGTTGATTTTAGCGGGTACATCTGATCCGGTCAACACGGTATCGCTATTTATTTGGGGGTTGTAATTTAATTTATTCCGTTGGTAAATAGTGAATAGGTTAATATAACACGAATCGCTAAGTGGTTCGGTATAGTTTATATTTAAAGTATAATTATTTTCATTTACCTGTCGGTTACCGTTAACAAAATATTTAGCCTGTTTTTGATTGTCTAAACTATTGACATTATCAAGCTCATTCACCGCATAAGCGTTATTATTAAATTTGGTATTAAAAGTTAATAACCTGCCTTTTTTCGAACTAAACTTTTTTTGATAATTGATTTCGGTGCTATATAGATTGTTATCGGTGGTGTTTGTTTTATTGAGTAAAGAAGAAGTTACGGCTGTGTCCAGTTTTATAAAATAATTTAATGAATCAGCCTGTTTTATGTGTAAATGATCAAACGTTTGTGTTATATGAATAGTGTTTAATGTGTCAATAGTGTATTGAATATTGAAATTACTGCCCTCAATTCCAAATGACCTTGACTTGGTTGAATTGAATGTTTTTGAAAATATGTTTGCATCTTCTTCCTGCCGGTCTGTTTCAGATGTAAACGTTTTGTTTTCAATTTTTCCTTTCGCAACAAAATTAACTTCAACTTTACCGGCAAAAACATTTCGATAAGTAAGCATGGAAGTATTTGTAGTTGAATTATTGCCATTCGCCGAAAAATCAACCTTTGGTTGAATTATCGTATTATCGCCAATATTTAAATTATTTGAATTTAGGCTTAATGAAATTTGCTCATTGTTTCTATAGCTGTATAAACCGGTATTGGCAACGTACCGGCTGGCAGTACCTGCACCCAAATTCAAATTACCCAATATGCCTTTTTTATATTTTTCCTTCAGCTTTAAATTAACCTTTAATTGAGGTACTTGTAAAGTTGTATTGGTCAAACTGTCAATATTGGTTTCCGTTACCTCCACATTGTCAAGAACCAGGGCGGGCAGCAATTGATAGATATCCATATTGTTTTTACCAAAAAAAGTACCCCCGTTTAAAACTATATCATTAATCAGCTTCCCTTTATAATACAACTTCCCTTTTTCATCTTTGGTAAACCCAAATTTCCCTGAGAACAGGTCATCAATCATAATTGCCCTGTCGAACTTTTGTTTGGATAAGTCAATCTTTGTGGTGTCACGATAGCGTTTTTTTGAGTTGATGGTTACTTCTTTCAGCTCTATCGTGCGTGGGGTGAGTTGCACGGAACCTATATCTATGTCGCTGTTATTGTTGTCGTTCACTTTTTTTAAATCAATTCGGAAATCATCATAATTTAACGAACTGATTTTAACATATCCAGGTTGATTAAAGATGTTTAAAGGGATCTTAAATCTACCGGCACTATCGCTTATGGTATGGTAAACAATGTTTTTATTTTGATAAACCGCTACATTTGCATTTTGAACCGGCGTCTTCTTCTCCTTATCTATTAACTTTCCAACTGCGTTACCATTTTGAGCATACACTTTGCCAAAGACCATCAGCATGATGATGAAGATAATTCCCGGCTTTGTAATCATTGTCAGGCTTTGGCGTGGTTTAATGTTTTTATTGTTTATAATTTGGTCGACGATCTTCGGTTACCTCTAACGATAAGCCCGGCGGCAATTATTATATAGAGATAAATTAACCTGAAAAATATTTATTATTATATTTTCGGTTGCTAAAATACAATTTAACTTGATTAAGTTTCAGTTAAATTCTTTGAATCAATAGCTTAAATAGTAGTTTATTGGAGGCTAACTTTTAACAACATAAAAACCTTGTATGTATGAACTTTTAACCTGTTTAAAAGAATGATGAATAGTTGGAACTTTGTGTTTTTGCTGTAATTTTTAAAACAAGCTTTTAATTGTGCAGCATTTACCTGTAAATTTACTGCGCATCAAAAAAAACCGTTAGTGACCGAAGAAGGAGATAGTCAACCTAAAAAAGATTCATTCGCTGCATTGCGCTATAAAGATTTTCGCGCCTATATCGGAATGCGGTTTTTCTTCACCTTTGCTTACCAGATGCAGGCCGTTATTATAGGTTTTTATATTTATCAGCTCACAAAAAATGTTTTTTCATTGGGATTGGTTGGCCTTTGTGAAGCTATACCCGCTGTTTGCATTGCGTTATACGGGGGTTACGTAGCCGATAAATCCGAAAAGCGAAAAATGCTGCTTGTGATATCGGCACTTGTATTTTTTGCTTCTATTGTGATGTTTACGGTAACCATGAAAAGTGTAAGTCCATATATTCATAAGGGCTGGATTGTACCGATCATTTACTTTATGATATTTTTAAACGGATTAGCGCGGGCATTTTACGGACCCGCTACCTTCACCATTTATGCAAACAGCATCCCGCGTGAGGTTTATCCCAACGGAAGTACCTGGAGCAGTTCGAGCTGGCAAATCGCTTCAATTCTTGGTCCGGCTGCCGGTGGGCTGATATATGGCTTTTATGGCATTACTATAGCATTCAGCGTAATACTCTTCTTTTTACTGTTATCCATTGTGTTAATATACCTTCTTCGCGCCTACCCACCTGTATTTGTACCTAAAGAAAATATATGGAAAAGCCTTTCGGAGGGGATCGATTTCGTATTCAAAAGCAAAATGATGATATGGGCTATGAGCCTGGATCTGTTCTCGGTATTCTTTGGCGGGGCAGTTGCACTTTTACCGGTTTTTGCCAATGATATATTAAAAGTAGGATCGCAAGGACTAGGCATTATGCGCGCAACGTCGTCCTTAGGTGCCGTTTTAACCATGCTGGCTATGGCGAGATTTTCGCCAATGGGTAAGCCCTGGCGCAATTTGCTGATAGCTGTAACGGGCTTCGGTTTATCTATTATATGCTTCGGCCTTTCGCGCGTTTTTTATTTATCGCTGTTTTTTCTTTTTACCGAAGGGGCTTTTGACAGTGTAAGCGTAATTATTCGCGGCACTATAATCCAGCTTTTGACACCCGATTATATGAGGGGCCGGGTTTCCGCAGTAAACTCCATGTTTATAGGTTCATCAAACGAGATCGGAGCTTTCGAATCAGGCACAGCGGCCAAATTACTGGGAACCGTCCCTTCAGTGATCTTCGGCGGCAGTATGACTATACTTATTGTTAGTATTACCTATTTAAAAACCAGGAAACTCATTCCATTATCATTAAACGAGATACAAACCCCCGAAACCGTTTTGGTGGCTGGTAAGTAGTGAATCACTATTTCGTTTCATTTTCTCTTATCCCGTACCTGATCGCGTGAACGGTAAGATTAAATGTTTTTTAAAATTCAGCTGGCTATGTACATAACAGGCTGCCCTTCCATAATCTTTTTACAGATATGAAAACACTCCACTTCAAAATTAGCGCAGCAGCATTCTATTTTCATTTTGTCGTCCTTAGTTAAAGTTATTATTGGATGGACATGATGAGCTTTGCAAACGGCAGACTGTATTATAGACTTTAATTGGGGAGATAATTCCATGATTGTAACTAATTTGTTGCACAAATTTAATAAACCTGTTAACTTAATTTAACGATCAAAAAATATCTAATTAAATTCTAATCTTATAAGCAGATCAGTTCTTCTGGTGATAACACTTAATAATTACAAATCGAAGATTATTATTAGCGATAGAATTGTATACTGCAAAAATGCTTAACTCGCCAAACAAACTTGTTCCATTGCCGTAAGCCGATTAATCATCCCCTTTAGTACATTGCGGGCACGGTACAGGGTGGTGCGCGATAATAATTCAGTAATACCTAAAGTATCGCCAATTTCCTGGTGAGAATAGCCTTCGATGGCATACATATTAAATACAGATCGATAAGTTTGAGGCAGCTTTTGTATCATATTCAACAAATCTTTTTCTTCCAGACCGTTAGCATTATAACCGCTACCGGAAGAGCTATCTTCCGTAAAATCTTCAACCAAAACCAGCGGTTTTAATTTGCGATAGCGGGATATCGCACAATGCACCATAATGCTACGAATCCAGCCTTCCAGGTTTCCTTCACCACGATAACGATGTGCGTTGTTAAACATTTTTATGAAGCCCTCCTGTAAAATATCCTGGGCCTCGTCCTTATCGGTCGCATAACGCATGCAAACCGCCAGCATTTTTGGCGCTAAGGTTTTATAAAGCAACTCCTGCTGTTTACGGTCGTTTTTTAGGCATCCTGCCCACATTTCGGCTAAACGATTATCGGTAGTCATCATCTTGTTATGTTTTGTAACACTATGCCAATATTGATACCTTTAATTTAAATAATTGATGTTCAGTAAATTATAAAATATGAGAATTAAAAAACCGTTCGTTTCCGCACGGTGGGTGATACAAATGCGGACGGGTAGGGTAAATTAAACCTTTTTGTTATTTTTGTCAAAAATCCTATACAATGAGCGAACTCATTAAAAAACAAATTACCGACGCCAAAGCCCATATGGACAAAGCCATTGACCATTGCGACGGCGAATTACAAAAAATACGCGCCGGCAAGGCAAGCCCCTCTATGCTGGATGATATAGTGGTTGATTATTACGGTAGCCCAACTCCGCTGAGCCAGGTAGGCAGCGTAAATACACCTGATGCACGCACCATCGTAATTCAGCCATGGGAAAAATCACTGCTGGCCCCGATTGAAAAGGCGATAATGGAAGCAAACCTCGGCGTAAATCCGCAAAATGATGGGGTTATCATCCGCATCAATGTTCCGCCACTGACCGAGGAGCGCCGCCGCGATTTGGTTAAAAAAGCAAAAGGCGAAGCCGAAACCGGTAAGATCGCCATCCGCAATATCCGTAAAGATGCCAACGAAAAGATCAGAAAGCTTAAATCTGAAGGTGTATCCGAAGATGAAATGAAAGTTGGCGAAGGCGAGATACAGAAGTTAACAGATGCCTATATTATAAAAGTGGATCAGTTGTCAGAACTAAAGGAAAAAGATATTATGACGGTTTAAATTCTTAAGCTTATGTCAAATTAAAGGGAATGAGCTTATTAGCCGTTCCCTTTTTTTATTTTTGTATATAATCATGAAAATACTCTTATCATATCTTAAAGAATATCGCTGGGTAGTTATACTAGCCCTGCTGCTTGCCGGCTTTAATATAGGGTTTTCCTTATGTGACCCACTAATCACCAGGTATATTGTAGACCGGTATATGGTGCCGGTTAATCATAAAGTTTATAGCTATGACTACAGGCTGCATGGCTCTCTGATATTAGTTGCTTTGGCTATTGGAGCTGCGATGGTATCGCGAATTGCAAAAAACTTCCAGGATTATTATACCAATATTATTACGCAGAAAGTTGGCGCTAAAATGTACGCGGATGGTTTAAAACATTCGCTGGAATTGCCATACCAGGTGTTTGAAGATCAGCGCAGCGGAGAAACCTTAGGCATATTGCAAAAGGTAAGACTGGATTGCCAGGCATTTATTACCTCTTTCATCAGCGTACTATTTGTGAGTGTAGTCGGTATGATTTTCGTTATCGTCATTTCGCTTACCGTAAACTATCAGGTTACATTGGTTTATTTTGGTGCGATACCCGTTATTGCCTTTGTGAGTTTTGCATTAAGTAAAAGAATAAAAACTATCCAAAAAAAGATAGTAACACAAACAACAGTGCTTGCCGGTTCGACAACTGAATCGTTGCGAAATATTGAATTAATTAAAAGCCTTGGTCTTGTAAAGCAGGAAGTTGAACGGCTCAATAATACCACTTACAAAATACTCGATCTTGAATTAAAGAAAGTAAAATATGTAAGGAGTTTGAGTTTCGTCCAGGGGACAGTGGTAAATCTTGTCCGCAGTGCTATGGTTGTGATATTGCTGATGTTAATATTCAAAGAGACGCTATCACCGGGCAGTTATTTTATGTTTTTGTTTTACTCCTTCTTCCTATTTAATCCTTTGCAGGAATTGGGAACTGTAATACAATCATGGCGTGAGGCCCAGGTTTCTTTAGGAAACTTTGAAAGCATTATTAATACTCCTATCGACATCAAGCCTGAAAAGCCGGTGTTGCTCGAAAAAGTAAAAACCCTCACCTTCGATAACGTTACCTTTAAACACTTAACCGCCAACCGCAACGCGCTTAATAACATCAGCTTTGAAACAAACAGCGGCGAAACTATCGCTTTTGTAGGGCCATCGGGTTCTGGCAAAACAACTTTGGTGAAGTTGTTGGTCGGATTGTACCAACCTTTAGACGGTGATATTTTATACAACAATACGCTAAGTAAAGAAATTGACCTAGACCAGCTCCGAGAAAAAATTGGTTTTGTAACCCAGGATACGCAATTATTTTCGGGTACGATACGCGAGAACCTGCAATTTGTAAGGCCGGGAGCCACCGATGAAGAATGTATGGATGTATTGGAGCGTGCCGCCTGTCAGACCCTGCTGGCACGTGCCGACAAAGGCCTGAGCACTATAATAGGCGAAGGTGGTGTAAAAGTATCGGGTGGTGAAAAACAACGATTATCCATTGCCAGGGCGCTACTGCGCCGACCAGATATTTTAGTATTTGACGAAGCCACATCATCGCTTGATTCTATAACGGAGGAAGAAATTACAGATACCATCCGCGATGTTTCGGTGCTTGACGATCATATTACGATATTGATCGCACACCGCCTGTCAACCATTATGCATGCCGATAATATTTATGTTTTGGAAAAAGGGAACATCATTGAATCTGGAAAACACTTTGACTTACTGGCACAAAAAGGGCTTTATTATGCCATGTGGAGGCAGCAAATCGGCGAGAAGGTTACGGCAGATATGGTATAAATTACTGGAACTTATTGCTGGCGAGCAAATATTCGATAATTCGTTCTTCGGGAATAAATGGCGATAATTCAGACAGCCCCATTGCTTCAACGGCTGTTTTTATCAGTTCCTTCTCACTTACAACTGCGGGCCGCATTTGCTTAAGCAGGAAAAATTTACCCGCATTTACCATCGCCTTCAATGGAATTAAGCCTATCAGCTCGCTGCCGGTAACCTTGGTGCCCCTTGCAATGGCGCTGGCCTTTACCGCCTCAAACGCACGATGTAAAGGGGTAGTATCGGTATCAGTTAAGTTCATGGATACCTGGGCTTTTCCATATTCGTCCATATACCATCCTATTGCCTTTACCGCTTTTAGTGAGCCCGGTATCGATTTAGGCTTGCCGTTCTCATCAGTAACTACTTTGCCGTCGACCCGCATTATCCGGCCCGACTCCCGCACATCGCCTGCAATTAAATTTGCGATAGCGACGGAGTCTGTATCCAGGTTGACGTTGTAAGCAATCAAAAAACCACGTGCCCCTATAACGGTTGCGCCGCGTTTGGCATCAAATTCAGCCGGGCCGTAATCCGGTTGCCATCCGGGTAACTTTATCTTATCAAAAAAGCCTTCATATTCATCCGCACGTATTGCTGAAAGGTTATTCCGGATTTTGTTGGGTTGTGCATGCTCATATAAATAAATGGGGATTTTCAACTCCTCGCCAACACGCATCGCAAGCTTTTTGGCATATGTAACCGTTTCGTCCATGCTAATATTGGAGAGCGGTATTAACGGGCATACATCCGTTGCACCCATGCGCGGATGCTCGCCCCTATGTTTACTCATATCAATTAACTCACCCGCTTTTTTGATCGCTAAAAAAGCAGCGTTAATTACCGGCTCGGGTGCGCCCGCAAACGTTACCACCGTGCGGTTGGCATTCTTGCCTTGGTCAACATTCAGCAGCTTCACGCCCTTAACGGACTCAATTTGTTTAGTGATTTGCCTGATAATATCGGGGTTCACGCCTTCACTAAAATTGGGAACGCATTCGATGAGTTGCATTGGTGGAGATTAGAGATTAATTTCAAAGGTATTACAAATCTGTGTAATCATATAAATCATCGTAAATCTGCGATCATCATTTCTTTTTATGCGTATTATACTGCCAATCTTAGTTCTTTATCCTTTATTGGAATTGCAAAAAATAAACGCTATCTTTGCGCCCGATTTGGCGATGTTGCCAAATTCGTTATTTAAATTCATGAACCCATTTATTCAACTGGGAATCCGTCATGATAT
>CAZZUU010000029.1:0-3904 GCA_964657275.1 uncultured Mucilaginibacter sp.
ATGATGTTTAAATCATTATTTTTAATTTCGCTGGTTCAAAAAATCATTAAACGTTGAATAAAATCTCGTCCTTACTCCAAATATTATCCAGCCCCAAACGGCTGAAATCTTTATTGTCATTTAACCATAAGGGTTATCTTAATGATGTGGGATGGTTCAGCAGCTTTGACAGTAAGTCGCCGGTTGACGGCGTTGGAAACCCTATTCCCTGGGTAACATACTCTTTTATTGATTTTATTAAAGACCGGCTAAATAAACAGCATACCGTTTTTGAGTTTGGATCGGGGAATTCGACCTTTTTTTACGCCAAATATGCAGGAATTGTAGTTTCGGTTGAGCACGACCGGGAATGGTTCGACAAGATAGTGAGCACCAAACCCGAAAACGCCGAAATGATCTTTTGCGAACTGGTGCGCAACGGTGATTATAGCAAGATGCCCTTAAAATTGGAAGAAACTTTTGATATTATTATTGTAGATGGCCGCGATAGGGTAAACTGTTGCAAGCAGGCCCTGGGCGCTATATCCGGAAATGGCGTAATTGTTTTAGACGACTCGGAGCGGGAGCATTATCGTGAGGGGGTATCTTTTTTGACCAGCAAGGGCTTTAAGCACTTATCATTCAGCGGAATTTCTCCCGGTTTATTTTACAGGAAATCAACGTCAGTTTTTTATAAAAGTGATAATTGTTTAGGAATCTAATTTCTATAATATGACTGAACAGATCATCAGCGGCAACGTCAAAAACGCTTACGACGAGTTTTATCAAAAACACGACGAAGCCTGGCGCATGTTGAGCGCTAAGTATAAAGCGCAGCATATTATTGATGTTTGCACTGGAAAAAACTTCAAAAAAGTATTGGAGGTTGGTGCAGGCGACGGCAGCATATTAAAGTTATTAGCTGATCAAAATTTTGCGCCCGAATACCATGCCGTCGAAATATCAGAAAGCGGTGTGGAGCACATCAAATCAAGGAATATTAAAGGTTTGCAATCTGTTCAGCTATTTGACGGCTACCATTTGCCTTTTGAGGATAACAGTTTTGACTTAATCGTCCTTTCGCATGTGCTGGAACATGTGGAGCATGAACGACTTTTGCTGCGCGAATTGAAGCGCGTGGCGAACCACTGTGTAATTGAAGTGCCGCGCGACTATAAAGCCGGGGTTGATAACCGTATCAAACATTTCCTCGCCTACGGGCACATTAATGTTTATACCCCCACCTCTCTGCGCTATTTATTACGCACCGAAGGTTTTGAAATTGAGAAAGACTTGCCGTCGATGATTGAGCCGGAGGTAACCCGATTTAACACGTATGTGAATCAGAAAAAGCCGAAGAGCTTTATAACCAACTTAAAGATAGCCGCTGAATTCGCGGTGAAGAATAATCTCGGGAAAATTTTCGGAAAAAAATTGGAGGAGCAATTTGCAAATGCTTATACCGTTCTGTGCAAAAAGGCCGACCAGCAATTAGAAATATTCTGATCAATATCACGTATGCAAAATCTTGCCCCGATCGCCTTATTTGTATACAACCGGCCCGAACACACAAGGCGCACCCTCAATTATTTACAAAAAAACTTACTTGCTGACGAATCGCGGTTATTTATATTCTCGGATGCCCCAAAAACAGATTCCGATCAGGCTAAAGTAGAACAGGTAAGGCGTCATATTAAAGATGTAACCGGCTTTAAAGCTGTTAAAGTACTAGAACAAAAGAAAAACCTTGGTCTTGCCAATTCTATTATCGACGGTGTTACCCAACTGGTAAATGAATACGGAAAGGTGATTGTGTTTGAAGACGACTTGCTATCGTCAGTTTACACGTTGCAATATTTTAACGAAGCCTTAACGCGTTACCGCGATGAAGAAAAGGTAATGCATATCGGGGCTTACATGTATAATTTGGGTGATAAAAAACTACCGCAGACATTTTTTTACCGCGCAGCGTCCAGTTGGGGATGGGCCACATGGGCAAGGGCGTGGAAGGATTTTGAACCAGATATTGAGCAATTGATTAAACAGTTTGATAAAGAAAAGATAAACCGGTTTTCTATTGAAGGCACAATGAATTTCTGGAAGCAGGTGAATGAGTTTAAAGCCGGAAAAAATAATTCGTGGGCCATACGGTGGTATGCCTCTGTATTTTTAAAGGGGGGGCTAACGTTAAACCCGTCGGCTTCATTGATCAATAATATCGGGAACGACGGTAGCGGTATACACTCCA
Organism: uncultured Mucilaginibacter sp.; assembly: GCA_964657275.1. Lineage (GTDB taxonomy): Bacteria > Bacteroidota > Bacteroidia > Sphingobacteriales > Sphingobacteriaceae > Mucilaginibacter. The sequence goes on from CAZZUU010000029.1 coordinate 2,228, forward strand.
ACAATGAGGACATGTACCAGGTAAAGATCGCCAAAAAGGCTGTTACGCAGTTTCCCGTTGAAATTGTGGAAGATCAACAAGCCTACCGGGCTATCAAGTTTTTTTTAAAGCATCGCAAAGGCAGCTTGCTTCAGCGCGGGTTGCGTTTTTTAAAGCAGCTACAGGGAAAGTATCTTGCAAAAAAATGAAACCCGTAGAGTCCGTATCATAAGTCCGGTTAGAAGAATTGAAACAAATCATATTTTGAACGACTAACTCTTAGTGTATTACCCTTGTGCCCTTCGTGGTGAAAAATTAACCACGATGAACACGAAGCACGCACAAAGGTCACGAAACCAAATATTATTTTGTGTGTCTTTTTTGTCAAGCCTTTTTGATACAGTATCTAATAGATTGATATTTTAAGAATCAAATAAATGTATTTTTGAGCGATGTTAAAAGTAGTGCATCTAAACACTTACGATGGTAATGGCGGCGCGGGCAGGGCCTGTTTGCGGCTAAACCACGCACTATTAAACAGCGGCGTCGATTCTAAAATAATCGTTCATTATAAGTTTGGAAAAGATCCGCAGATAAAATCATTTAACGCCAACCCCATTCAAAAGGCCTATACTGCGGGCATCATTGTAGCCGAACGTATATTAGCTAAACGGTTTTTAAAGCCATTACGCACACCCTTTTCATTTACCTGGTTCGGGCGTTCGGTTATTAATCACCCAGACGTTAAGGATGCCGACATCATTCATTTGCATTGGGTTAACCACAGTTTTTTAAATCCAAAGCATTTAGCAGAGATAGCGGAGTTAAATAAACCGGTAGCATGGACATTTCACGATAGCAATGCCTTCACCGGCGGATGCCACGTGCGCTACGACTGCGATCATTTTGAACGGCAATGTGGCGAGTGTCCTTTATTAAAAAATGCCGGGCCCGATGATATCTCGCACCGGGCATGGCTGCAAAAGCATGAGGCTTATGGCGTTTTGGATTTTACAGTCATCGCCCCAAGTTCATGGAAATTGGCATCTGTTGGAAAAGCTGGGTTAATGAAAGGGAAAAATGCAGTGCAGATCCCCAATACATTAGAAACCAATATTTTTAAACCCCTGGATAAGATCTCAGCGAAAAGGAAGGCGGGATTGCCTGAGGATAAGTTTATATTTTTAAGTGGGTTTATGCCATCGCGTAAGGACCTGCATAAAGGGACGTCTTACTTACTGGAAAGCATGGCAATGTTAAAGGAAAGGGCAGGGATTGATACCAGTGAAATTGAGCTGGTGGTTTTCGGCAACCGAAATGCGGATGACGTGCCCGAATTCCCGTTTAAAACCAGTTTTTTAGGTACGATTAATGACGATGAAAAACTTGCCATCTGTTATGCTGCTGCTGATGCCTTTTTGACTACCTCAGTTGAAGATAATTTGCCCTATACCGTGATGGAAGCGCTGGCTTGCGGCACACCGGTTATAGCCTTCACAACAGGCGGCATACCCGACATGGTGCAGCAGGGGTATAATGGTTATCTCGCCACTTATCGTTCATCTGAGAGCTTTACAGATGGCATGGAATGGATAATAACACATCCCAACCGCGAAACACTTAATCAAAATGCCCGGCAAACGGTATTGGATGCTTTTTCTGAAAAGATCATTGCGGAAAAACACATCCAGTTATATA
>CAZZUU010000029.1:3914-18389 GCA_964657275.1 uncultured Mucilaginibacter sp.
AAACTATTAAAGCCTCTCCGCCCACCGGCGGAGGTTGGCGGGCTTAGTATCATTACCATCGTTTACAATAACGTAAAGGATATTGAGCGCACCCTACTATCGGTATTAAGCCAAACCTATCCCCATATTGAATATATTGTAGTTGATGGCGCGTCAACCGATGGCACAATGGAGATAATTAAGCGTTATGACGGTCGCATCACAAAAATTATCAGCGAAAAGGATGACGGGATATATGATGCCATGAACAAAGGCCTTGCTGCTGCAACCGGCGACTATGTATTATTCATGAATTCAGGCGATGAGCTTTATGCGAGCAACACCGTCGCAAATGTGTTTGCGTCGGTAAGCAATGCCGATATTTATTACGGCGAAACAGAGATGATCAATAACGAAGGTGAAAGCCTCGGTCAGCGCCGCCATAAAGCGCCGAAAATGTTTAACTGGCGAAGTTTTAAATACGGCATGAACATAAGCCACCAGGCCATTTATATCCGGCGGTCACTGGTTGAATCTTTTGACAGGCAATACCAGTTAAGCGCGGATATCGACTGGATAATTCGGGCCGCTAAAAAGGCTAAAAAGATTGTTAATGTAAACCAGTACGTTGCCAAATACCTGGTGGGTGGCATGTCAAAAACCAAGCATCGGCAAAGTTTAACGGAGCGGTTTCAAATCATGAAAAAGTATTACGGGTTGCTGCCCACTTTATTTAATCACGGTGTAATAGCCTTTAACCTGGGATGGTATTGGTTAAAGAATAGACGGACAAATGATTGAGCTATTTCATTCAAAATAGCGATGGGTTTTAAACCCATCGCTATTTTTATTTGGAAGCTATTTCTTCAAAGGCTTTTTCCCTTTTTCGGCCGGCGCTTTAACGGGTTCCGGAGCAGGTACTAACGATTTCTTTTTCTTGCTTTCTGTGTAAACAGCACCCCCTAAAGCCAGCAGCAATAAAAACGAACCTGCCAATGATATCTTTTCACCGGTATAATAGGAAGCCGGGTGAAAAATAAACTCTATTTTATGATTACCCACAGGGATCTGTGCTGCACGCAAAACATAATCTGCACGGAAGTAAGGTTGCTCCTTGCCATCGATCAGCATTTTCCAGCCTTTGTTGTAATATATTTCTGAGAAAACGGCAATGGCTGCCCCGGTAGCACCAGATTGATATACCAAATGATCAGGGTTATAGCTCACTAACTTAATAGTAGCGTTTGGATCGTAAGCCAATTGTTTACTATCGATCAAATTAGCATAACTCTTATCAACTATGGCCTCGTCTTTAGGTGCAAAACTGCTTATTGCCTGCATTTCCTGGTCGGCGTTGGCGGCAAGTTTAATATTTTTTACAAACCAGGCGTGCCCGCATGCAGTTTGGTTTGTTACCATGGTATAATTACGGGCAGTATCTTGGGTAATGATGTATTTAGCATTTAGCATATCTAAAACATCATGACTTGGAGGATTTTTAAGTAGTTGACTGTTCATCAATTCCTCATAGCGTTTTAATCGCGCTGCTGAATAACCGCCTATCGACTTATGAAAAAAAGGATTGTATGTATCCTGTTTTAGTTGGGCCGTTACGTCGAACACACGGAAATCAGGGTCGGTATCTTTTGCTATAAATGTATCTACTTCTCTCGGCTTAACTACCTGGTCGGTATCCTGTTTCTCCTCGAAGTTGGAATCTTTTAGATAGCGCTTATCTATTTGCCAAAGATCTACCAGTATAAGGGCAAAAAAGGCAAGAGACAAAGCTGTAACACTGATTTTTTGTTTAATAAAAGCCCACAACAGTCCAAATGCAAGGCCTATAAAAATTAATGAACGTATAGCATCCGCCCGTTCAAGACTAACTCTGTCTTTAACGAGACCGTTCACTATATTACTGGCAGAGTTGGTATCGCCCTTTAACACCTGTGCGAGCCGACTGATAAAAAGGGCCTGATCGGTCTGTTTAAAGCTCAAAAACAATTCGGGATAAATGATCAATATCAGGGTTAAACCGCCCGTAATGTATAAAGCAAGCTTTAGCTTTTTTAATAGCGCTGCTTTATCGTCCTGAACAATTGCTTCCCTTATTGCAAGTAACGCAAGGATTGGTATGCATAAACCCGTTACCGCCAATATTGATTCAATTGCTCTGAATTTGTTGTAAAGAGGGAAATAATTAAAGAAAAAGTCTGATACGTAAGGGAAAGAATTACCGATAGATAGCAGCGTTGTAAGTATAACCGTTATTAATAGCCACCATTTTATCGGGCTCCTCACTATAAACAGGCCAAAAATAAAAAGGAAGCAAATTACAGCGCCTAAATAGTGCGGCCCGCTTGTGATTGGTTTATCGCCCCAGTAACTGGTAAACTGTAAGCCAATCCCCGCCAGTTGTTGTAAGGCATTGCCAATCTGATCCTGCGGTACACCCGCCGAGGTAAATGATTTTACAAACTCAGAATTAGGCAGATCAATTGAATTAAGGCCGGTTTCGCCGCCGTAAGCGTTTGGAACCAAAAAGGTTAAATTTTCCCCTGCTGTTTGGCTGTATTCGTACACATAATCTTTGCTTAACCCGTTGCTTGGTTCGTTAGCATTTTGGGTAAGGTTTGATTTGCCGCGATAGCTATCTTTACTATACTCAAATGTACTCCACAGCAACGATGCATTTACAGCAAGAGCCAGCAAAGTGGCAACTGCGAGGTAGGTAAGTGATCTAAGAAAAGCTTGCGTAGTTTTTGATTTAATGGCGTTGTATAATTCAATACCTATCAATATGATGATTGCTATTAAAAGATAATACGTCATTTGGATATGGTTTGCCTTTATTTCCATCGCCAGGAAAAACGCCGTTAAGGCACCACCCCAAAGATATTCGCCGCGTAAAGTGATAATAATACTTGCCAGTATCGGAGCAAAAAAAGCAATGGCAAAGGCCTGGTTTGAATGGCCTGCCGCAAGCAGTATAATGTTGTACGAAGAAAAGGTAAAGGCAATAGCGCCGGCTGCCGCCAACCATGGATTGAGCTTTAAAACGATGAATAAAAAATAGGTACCGAACAAAAATACCAGTATATCATATATAGGGTTGGGGAAAGCCGTGGTTAACCCTTTTACAATCCATGTAGTAACATTATTGGTGTATGGTGCCCATATCTGAAAGGCGGGCATCCCGCCAAAAATTTGATTGGTCCATAAAATGGTGGTATCCCGGGCACGGTAGTCATTAATTTCCTTTTGGGTGGATTGTGCACCAAACACATCTGACTGCCCTAACGTTTTACCCTGGAATGCAGGCGTAAAATAAATAAAGCATACCACTATAAAAACAGCACCGACAATGAAGTGAATGCTATTCTGCTTGAACCAGTTATTCATTTAAGTTTTTTAAGAGGGACTATATAATCGTCAAAAATAGAAATTTGAATGAGAATAGGAATTATTGTTGCGCCGATTTATATATTATGCTTTTCCCTTTAAAATAAAAAACAATATAATCAGGATAATATTGCTGATAACATAAACAGTAGTGGTGATCGTATTATACTCCTCACGATTTCTGCGAATAGTGAAAAAATTATAGATGGCCAGTAGGCCAATAACAGTCCAAAAAAACCAATTAGAATTAGCGCCGGTTTTAAAGAGCGGCCCTGTTATTGAAATTACAATAAAATTGGCTATGATAAGAAGTATCGATTCGGGCGTGTTATTATGCCGCCGGCGACGCTTAAATACTTCTTCGGGTATCATTATAACTACTATTTTATCTCTTCATAATCAACAAATTCACCCTCCGAATCCGGTACAGTGTTTTTCTTACCTGTGGGGATATAGTCGACCTTTACGCCCGCCTGGGGTCGGCTGCCATTATCGCGGTTGTTTGAATTTTGCTGATTGTATTGCTGCTGAGCCTTATTAACTACACTTTGAAAAAGCATAGGCATAAGTATGCGGGCTAAACTGCGTATGATGTATAAAACAAGGATTGCAGTAATCAGGAAACTAAGTATTTCGGGCATATCTGATTAAAATTAAGCGTACAAATATAAGATTATAACGGCAAAATTGTTTGCGTATGATTTAAGCTGTTTTTTTTACGCTGCGTTGATATTTCTGGTTTTATGCTGATTTGCTTCCCTGTTGGTGTTATTTTGGATTTTTGGCTTTCAACACTTCCTTTAACTTCATAAATGAGTTATATGGCCCTATTGCCAAAGTTGCGTTAACCAGCCACGATGGTATGCTGCCCCCCGGATCGAGGCTAAATACATAATCTATTTTTAGCTTGTTACCCATTGCCTGTGTAACCTTCCATTGCGCCAAAGAATAAGGAACGCGGATATAACTATTGTTTTTAGGCAAAAAATCAGGAAGGCTTTTAGCTTGTATATTTAAAACCTGAGGCGTTGAATTAATGGTGAGCTGTATTACCAGGTCCCTGTCTTTTATCGGCCACGGCAAATGCGATTGCGTGTAATAAATTATGCCATCGGGGCTTAAATTTTTTATGACCACCGATTTTTTATTAGAGTAAACCCACGAACTGTAATTGCCAATATCCTGCAAAGTGCTGATCAATTGCTCTTTCGAGGCGTCGAGTTCGCAAAGTACGCGTAATTCTTTTATGCTTCCGCTTGCCGCCTTTCGGGTATAAACCTGTATGCCGTTTTCGTCCTTTTTTAGCTCCCATCTGCCCTGCGCCATAACAGAAGAAAGGGCCAAAGAAAGCAGACAAGCAAGAAAGGGGAGCTTCTTCATCTATTAAATTGATAGGGGTAAATACTAATAAGTATAATTAATACAAGTTGAAAAAAGATCGCTGATTAAATGCAATTATTAAACTTAAAAATCTCCGAAAGATTGTAAAAAAAACAATTTTTATTTGGCCCGGCTCTATTTGTAACTAATTGGTTAACAAAAATTTAAAATCTTTTGAAAAGGTTTTTTTCAACCCTGTCCATAAGTGCCGCCTTATAACTCTTGCTAATGGGTAAAATATGATCAGCCAATATTACTTCGTTATTATCGATGGTCTGAATGGCATTCACAGCAACGATAAAGGATTTATGTATTTTAAGAAATAAATGACCCGGCAATTGGCTTTCTATTCCTTTAAAACTCATATATGCGATATGTTTCCTGTTTTTAACATGAAGGATCACATAATTTGACAATGCCTCTATATACAATATGTCTTCGATATATATTTTTTCGATTTTTTGATTTGATTTAATAAAAAAATAGGGCTCGGTCGCTGTTATCCCTTTTTTTACCTTCAAATTTAAATAGGATTGCGCTTTAACCACTGCCTTAAAAAAGCGCTCAAAACTGATGGGTTTTAACAGATAGTCCAATATATTCAATTCATATCCTTCGATGGCGTATTCCGGAAAAGCGGTGGTGATAATAACAATCGGCGGATCGGGCAAATTCTTTAAAAACTCAATCCCCGATATTTTTGGCATCTGGATATCTAAAAAAACCAGGTCGATCTGCTTTGTTTGAAGTGCGTAACTGGCTTCTATAGCGTTTTTGCATACCGAAGCTGCATATAAAAAATCGACCTGCTCAATATATTCCAATATACCGTTGCGAGCTATCGGTTCATCGTCAACAACAAGGCAGTTAATCATCAAATTGAAGTTTAAGAATAGTTTGAAATATTTCGGGTTGTTTATTTATGCTTAATTCGTGCCTGTTGGGGTATAATAGTTCCAGTCTCCTTTTCAGGTTTTGGATACCAAGGCCGCCGGTTTGAAACAGGTGTTTCTCTACGTGTGATTGATCGTACGTGTTTAAGGCTTCCATCAAAAAAGTTTTTTCATCTGCTTTTTTAACTGTAAGATATATTTTGTTTCTACCCGGCTCTTTAAAGTTAGAAACGTGTTTAAAAGCATTTTCAACTATAGGCAGGATAAGCAGTGGTGCGATCATGAAGTTTTCCATGTCATGGTCGATCATAAAACGGATATCAGAATCTTCCTCCATTCGTAAAGTTTGTATGGCCACATAGTTTTGAATATAGTGAAGCTCCTTATGCACCTGGATTTTATCGGTGGCACATTCGTATAGCTGATAGCGTAACATCTCTGAAAATTTTTCGACCGAAAGCCTGGCGTTGGTGTTTTTTTTCTCGATCTGAAAATAAATGGTGTTCATCACATTAAATAGAAAATGCGGGTTTATCTGCGAACGAAGGAATGATAGTTCCGCATTTATCTTCTCTTTTTCAGCTTCAACCAATCTTTTTTCGAGCCGGAACCGGTCCGTAAGTATTTTTAATCCGCTGGCCCCGAAAGAGGCAAGGATGCTGTTCCAGATAAATAAATTTATATACGGCCCTAAAGTTTTCCATTCGGGTATGATCTTCTTTTCGTGCATGGTAATATGGTCGGCTATCCTTGTAAAAAACAAGGTGATTAAACCCATACTAATCACTAAAACCCCGAACGAAATTATAAAGGCAGTGAACTTGTGTTTGTAAAGCAGCCTGGGTACTAGCACATAAGCGGAAAAATAAAATGGAAAAGTTTGAAATGCGCTCACAACCAATACATTAACCACCTGCGAAAATACGCTGATATTGGGCTGGTAATAGGTGATGAACGAAAATGCCATGATCACCAGCCACATAGCAATATGCGGAAACTTATATTTTATTAACCATTGGCTTAACTTCATCGGTTATTTTTTTAGGCGTAGCAATTTACAATCATTATCTGAGGTCTCAATTTCATTATGTCAAGTATTTAAGTCTGTTTGTCAAGTATTTAACCAGGTTTATATAATCTTAAAAAAGTGGATACCTTTAATAAGTAGTTTAGGGAAATAAATTAACAAAAAGATTTAATCCTACATAAACCGTTCATAAAAAACCTAAAAAAATGAAAAAACTATTGTTTCTCACAGCATTTTTCGGTTGTGCATTTTTGGCCAACGCACAATCAACTACTTACCATGCTTTTAAAGTCGATCTCGATCTTGGTTACGCCATACCGGGCAGCAGCAGTAATACGGGCGGCAGTAACAGCGTAAAGGCAGGCGCAACATTTACGATTGAACCTCATTATCGTTTGTCAGACCAGTTTGCGATCGGCTTACGGTTGGAGGGCGCGGCTTTAGGCTATGCTTCGTCAAACGGGTCAGGGGGCTATGATAACGCCAAAATCTCTGCGCTGGCCTCTTATTGCGCAACCGCCGAATATTATTTGATGAATGGCGGCTTCAGGCCTTTTGTAGGCGGTGGGGTTGGCTTTTTCACACAAGCATCAGAATCCGGTAGCAGCGGTAACGGCACAGTAGTTACGCCGGCCTCAACCGGTGCCGGTGTTTTTCCGCGCATAGGCTTTGAAGCCGGGCATTTCAGGATGTCTGCCGCTTATGATATAGTTGGCCACAACAACAGCTACGCTGCGTTTACGATAGGTGTATTTTTTGGAGGGGGCAAAAAATAAATAGTTAATTATGTTTGTTAAGGGCATTGGTCAACATTGATCAATGCCTTTTTTTTATTCTGGATTACGGCCTGAAAGAGGAAAAGCCCGCTCAAAGCAGGCTTTTCCTCTTTAGTAATAATGCTTTTTATTTTTTAGCAGCAGGTGGCAGCAACTTCTGCATAAAGGATGTCACATAGTCAATTTTTCCGTTTTTGATGTGGTTAACATCATTATAAAACGCAGAATCTACTTTGCCTGTTTTGTAGGTGTCTATTTGTTTATACCACACCGTTACCCAGTTTTCGTTTTTATCGGTACTATGTAAATTAATTATAGATACCATCGTGATTTTAGAGCTGCTTAAGCTGTCGCGATACTTTTGAAAGTGAACCACCATGCTGTCGCGTCGCATTTTGAATTTTTTTCCGCTCGGGAAATCCATTGCCACCGTATCGGCGAAATAAGCTGGCGCATTGGTTAGCTTATTGTCTTCCCAGTCTTTGTAGGACTGTAAAACATTCGCCTCATCTTTTGCAGAATCGGAAATGGCAAAAGAAGAGGAATAAGTAGCTTTGTAAATCAGTGGAACGGAATCGGTTTTAGCTGCAGTGGCTTTTGTGTCGCTTTTACAAGATGCAAACGCCATCCCGATTGCCATCGGGATAAACAAATAATAGAGCTTTTTCATGTGAATTTGATTTGATTTGGTTTAATCAGTTAATTATTTAAATGTACTACAACATTTTGATATTCAAAAGATTATTGAATAATTATACGTCAAAAATTGCAGCAAGATTTGTCAAATTTAAACCTGAAATAGCGCTTACTTTGTTTTAACCAAACCCAAATGGATATAAGGATTCAACAAGCGTACGATTATATTAAGAAAGGATATCGCGAAAAAATCCTTTTGGCTGATCTTGCAGCAAGTGTAAATCTGTCTCCATATTTCTTTCAGCGCTTATTCAAACAGGAGATGAAAGAAACTCCGGCCGCGTGTATCAGCCGTATCCGCCTGGAAAGAGCGGCGCATATTATGCGGATTGATCCAGGTTTAACGATGCGGACTATCGCTATTGATTGTGGGTTTTCCAGTTTATCAGCATTTAGTCGTTCTTTTTCGCAGCACTACAAAGTTTCGCCGTTATCTTACTCAAGGGCAAAAGTAAATTACGACAATTTTGAAAAGGCGGATAAAGAAATGGCCATCGATATTGTATATCATCCGGGCGCAACAGTATTATACAGCCATACTTCTATGTATAAGCCGCAACTGTTGCAATCGTTCAATGCAGCAATTTCATTTTGCGAAGTAAATAACATTCATTTTACAGAACAAAGGATAGGCATCTTAACACATATATCGTTCCATGGTGATAAAACATCACTCAATTATTACGCCGGCGTTAAAATTACCGGAAAGAGCACAGGGCTAAACGATAACCGGCTGTTTATCATTCCCGAAGGTAAATATGCGTGTTTTATAACGAATGTTCCTTATGATAAGCTTCGTGAACTAATGGTACAGTTTAAAGTGGATTGGCTTGATAAGAGCGTTTACGTGATAAGTGACATTTTTGCTTTTGAAGTAATAGCACCGGATAATATGGCTAACGCTTATCCAAACGTGAAACGCAAGATCTATATCCCGGTTAAACACAAGTAAATATTAAAGTACAATATACAAATCACATGAAAAATAACCCGGAACCACGCTATGGCGCATCACTTATTTTTGGAACCTTTTTAATGATTATTACAATGGTACTTCATCCCTCGGGAGGTAGTTTCGAACACATGCTAAAAATTTCAGCAGTTGTGATGGGCACGCATACATTGGCGCTTATTGCGATACCTTTTATCTTGTATGGTTTTTTGGGCTTAACTAAAAAGCTAAACGGAGATGAATTCTATTCCAAAATGGCTTTTATAGCTATTCTTATGGGGCTGTTTGCGGTAATGTGTGCAGCGTTAATTAATGGACTAACGCTGCCTTTGTATATCAATCAATATAAAACAGCAAGCAAAGAAATTATCGATTCCATAAAACCGATAATATATTACAACTCATCATTGAATCATGCTTTTGACCTTGTATTTATCGGGTCGGTTTGTTTTGCGGTTACTTTTTGGTCAATTGCTGTTTTTCGTACCCAAACCTTACCCATGTGGACAGCGTATTTTGGTATTACCCTAAGCCTTATAGCTATAGTTGCCTTAATTGCAGGATTCGTATTTTTTGATTTAACAGGCTTTCGCGTATTTATCGCCGGTTTCGCCATTTGGACCATCACTATAGGTAAATTGCTTGATAAAGACACTAATGCAGCAACTAACCTTGTATAAGTGCCTGATAAATACCTGTAATACAAGTGGATTTAAATTGATGCTAAAAATGAGTAAATTAATTTAGCAACATGCCGGCATTTGGTTAAAAACTACTGACTGGCTAAACCAGGTATGGATTGAAAGAACCTTATATTACAACCGCTTTATCTTTATGTTGCGTAGCCACACTTTTTGGCCATGATGCTGAAACATAATATGGCCGCTTGTTGATTTGGCAAAATTGGGATTATTGCGGTATTTACTTTTACTGATCAACTCATTAATTTGTGGCGAATTAAGTTCATACTCCACTACTTTTTCCCCATTAACCCATTGTTCAACATGTCCATTATCTACCAGTAATCGGGCGGTGTTAAATTCTCCTACCGGTTTCAGGTGTTTATTTACAGGCGTGATCAGATCGTATAACGAACCAGCGGAACGCTTGGGTTCATGATCGTTAAAATCTATATCGTCCAGCAATTGAAATTCAAAATTATCCAGCCAGTTGGGGCTATTGCCATTGCCGGACTGGTGGGTTGAAGTTTCCTGCACGTTATAAAATATACCGCTATTACCGGCTTTTGACATGGCCCACTCTAACGTCAGGTCGAAATTGGTATAAGTATCTTTTGATACCAGGTCAACATTCGGTACGTTGGTTTGCGCCACAAGTGCGCCGTCTTCAACTTTCCATGCATCCGGGAAGCCGTCCATTTTATAACCTCTTAATTCGTTGATGCCTTTCCCGTCAAACAAATATTCCCATTTGCCCGCGTTTTGTGCGTACAAGAAGAGGCTAATGCCAAAAAACAATCCCAGTAAAATAAATAGCTTTTTCATAATCGGTTATTGATCAGCGATAAATATAACGCTATCGTTTTAAACTGGTCTTGTAAATCAAATTTGTTACAGAGAAGAGAATCAGAAGTCAAGAATCAAGATTTAAAGAAAATGCAAGATTTTTAAAGTATGGCACTCGTTGCAATGTGTCTTATCAATTAAAAAGTAAAGCATTTAGCAGATTAAAATGCTTTGCTTTTTAATTGAATAAAATTATTTTCAAAAAACACTTGACTCTTACCTTACGTCATACCATAGCTTTGGAGCCAGGTATTAAAGTGTGACGAATGAAAGGATATTACAGTGTAAAACAATTGGCAAAGCTTTCGGGAGTGAGTGTGCGCACGCTTCACCTATACGATAAAATGAATTTGCTCAAACCTTCAATCCGTACAGCTGCAAATTACCGGCAATACGAGGAAAAGGAGTTGCTGCGCCTGCAGCAGATTTTATTTTACAAGGAGCTCGATCTTCCGTTAAAGGAGATCAAAAATATACTTGACGAGAAGAATTTCGACCTGATACGGGCGCTCGAGAGCCACAAGACAGCATTGCTTGAGAAAAGAAGACGTATCGACACCTTAATGATCACTATTAACAAAACCGTTAGTCATTTAAAAAACAAAACAATGAAGAATTACGAAGAATTATATGAAGGCCTGCCGAACCAACAAACCACAGCATGGCGAAAAGAAGCGATAGAAAAATGGGGCGAGGAAGCTGTTTTACGATCAGAAAAAGCGATGGTCGAAATGCCAAAACTAAATTTAGAGCAATTGAAGGCCGATCAAAAGGATATTAAACAAACACTTATTTCGTTGCAAGGGGAAGATCTGGAAAGTGAGCAGGTGCAGGAGCAAATTGCCAGGCACTATGCTAATATACGCAGCTTTTGGGGTGTATCCGATCCAACTGATCTAAAGGCCGCGCAATATAAGGGGCTGGCAGAATTATATGTAGCCGATGACAGGTACATGGCCGAAGATGGAACGCCAAACCCCGCTTTTGCAACTTTTATGCGTAAGGCCATGATTTACTTTGCTGATAGTAAATTAAAATAATGGATGTATCAAAAAAAGAAAGCATCCCGTTGTTCGTGATGCTTTCTTTTTTTTATCTTTAATGAGTAAGTGACCCAGATTTTAACTGAATCACCCAATTTATTGATTCTGAAACTTCTTTGCGTTTACCCGCCGTTCGTTTTCATTCAGGAATATTTTACGCATGCGAATGCTTTGAGGGGTAACCTCGATGTATTCGTCAGCTTGTATATATTCCATCGATTCTTCCAGTGAGAATTTTATGGCAGGTGCAATGCGCACATTGGTATCGCTACCTGAGGCGCGCATGTTAGTCAACTGTTTTCCTTTGGTAAGGTTTATCACCAAATCGTTATCGCGGATATGTTCGCCTAAAACCTGGCCTTCATAAACGTCAACTCCCGGATCAATGTGGAAACGACCGCGATCCTGCAATTTATCTATCGCGAAAGCAGTTGTTTTACCACTGTCCATTGATACCAAAACACCATTTAAACGGCCGGGGATAGTTCCTTTCCAGGGTTCGTATGCTTTAAAACGGTGGGCCATAATGGCTTCGCCGCCAGTCGCGGTTAATACGTTATTACGTAAACCGATGATTCCGCGCGCTGGAATGTCAAATTCCAGGTGTTGTAAATCGCCTTTAGGCTCCATTACCAAAAGATCGCCTTTACGCTGGGTAACCAGTTCGATTACTTTACCGGCAACTTCTCCCGGTACGTCAACTATAAGGGTTTCCACCGGCTCGCATTTAACACCATCAATTTCTTTGATGATAACCTGCGGTTGTCCCACCTGCAACTCGTAACCTTCGCGGCGCATGGTTTCTATCAATACCGATAAGTGAAGAATACCACGGCCATAAACTAAATAAGAATCAGGCGACTCGGTTTCAACAACCTTCAGCGCCAAATTCTTTTCCATTTCTTTATACAAACGATCACGCAAGTGACGGGAGGTTACAAATTTACCTTCCTTGCCAAAAAATGGTGAAGTATTGATGGTGAACAGCATGTTCATGGTAGGCTCATCAATTTTTATAACTGCCAGTTGTTCAGGCTTGTCAAAATCAGCAATCGTATCGCCAATATCAAAACCTTCAATACCAACAACCGCGCAAATATCACCGGAGCTTACGGATGTTGCTTTTACTTTTCCGAGGCCTTCAAAAGTGTATAATTCTTTTATCCTTGTTTTTTGGATGGTTCCATCGCGTTTTACTAACGATACCGGCATGTTTTCCTTGATAGTTCCACGGGCAACACGGCCAATAGCTATACGGCCAACAAAGGAAGAATAATCCAATGAAGTGATCTGCATTTGCAGGGTGCCTTCGCTAATAGGTGCAGGAGGGATGTTCGCTAAAATAGCATCCATCAACGGGAAAATATTATCTGTGGGTACTTTCCAGTCTGTACTCATCCAGCCTTGTTTTGATGAACCGTAGATCACCGGGAAATCCAATTGATCTTCGGTAGCTTCCAGGTTAAAGAATAACTCAAATATCTGTTCGTAAACTTCTTCAGGACGGCAATTTTCTTTATCAACTTTATTTACAACAACAATCGGTTTTAAGCCTAAAGCCAACGCCTTTTGGGTTACAAAACGAGTTTGAGGCATAGCGCCTTCAAAGGCATCGCACAATAACAAAACGCCATCGGCCATTTTTAATACGCGTTCAACCTCACCGCCAAAGTCGGCGTGACCAGGTGTATCAATAATATTGATCTTAACATCCTTGTACATTACCGAAACGTTTTTTGAAACGATGGTAATGCCGCGTTCGCGTTCAAGGTCATTATTATCCAGTATCAGTTCGCCGGTTTGTTCGTTATCACGAAAAATAGAACAGCTGTGTAATATCTTATCAACCAGGGTAGTTTTGCCGTGGTCAACGTGAGCGATGATCGCTATATTTCTTATTTTTTGCATGCAGATGCGCCTCTAAATTTTGCGCAAAGGTACGCTTATTTAGTGAAAATTTCAACATATAGCAAGTAATTGGCTAAATAATGATTTTATATTAACATAGCGGTGGCAAATTGCACGCCTTACTTTTTCTTCGCTTTAAAATTTCCGTTAGGTTGCATAAAAGTAGCCTCCGTTATTTTATCTGAACCGGTTGGCCCGAATTGAAGATAAAAGCCGCTGAGGACTTTAAGGGAGAATTTGTCATTACCCATGGGCACCAGCTCATAATCCGGCTGCCCGGGTACAAGAGCATATAAGGTTTTCCCATCTTTAACATATACCTTTGCTGTTATGCCGCCCAGGACGTAGTCTCCGGTATATTTCTGCAATTCGGCTTCGGTTAGCGGTTTGGCTTCTGTTACACGGGTGAATACTATAGGTTTTAAACCTCCCTCAAGCTGGCTTTCAAAACCGTCGATGTCACCGGCCAAATTTGTCTTGAATTGTATTTTTACCTGCGCTGTTTGCGAGGTGTCAATACCATCTTCGGGATCTTTATCAAAAACGTCGAAGGTATCAAAATTGGAATTTCGCAGCCAAAGTGTTTTGGACGCAGTTTTTATGAACAGCGAATCTTTTATCAAACGGATCCTGAATGTGCCATAACCGGGATTGTTGAAACTTCCGGCATAATCGGCCAGCGCATGCGTTGCCGGATTGTGTTTTACGCCACTGGTAGTTTTTTCCTTTTCCACTTTGGCCTCTTCGGCTTTAGCTTTATCGGCAGCGTGTTTCAGGTCGCTGTTCCAGTCGTGGTATTTCAGATGGAGCATCCGGTCGCTAATCAAATTTCTTACTATGCTTGGTACAATCGAATTATTCTGGTTGGATAATATGACAATGCCTATGCTATC
>CAZZUU010000030.1:0-18147 GCA_964657275.1 uncultured Mucilaginibacter sp.
CACGGTTCAAAATAATCGGAAACTTGCCGGCTGTCTTTGAGGGATTCTACATAGGTTAAATTATCGAATTCAAATTCGTCCCCACGTTTCTGGTAGAACTCCTGAGCCTCTTTATTAACCAGGTTATGAAATTTACGGAACACCTGTGTCGATCGCAATGCAAGCGGACTATCAACAAATACCTTTACGGCGGGCAGCAACCCACTGCTGAATATTTTATTGAGCGAGTAAACCAAAGACTGGGTGCGCCCGATACTGAATGCGGGGATAATTAGACGGCCCTGTTCTTTTATACATGCCTTCTCGATAGTTTCAATCAGCGTTTGCTCAACCGATTTATCTTTGGTATGATACCTGCCGCCGTAAGTTGATTCACAAACTAGATAGTCAACCGGCGGCAATTGCTGCGGGTCATCCAATACCGGGTAGTTTTTGCGGCCGATGTCGCCGGTAAAAGCAATTGATTTTTCAGTGCCGTCGTTCTCACGCACTTTTAATATAACCGCTGCAGCACCTAATAAATGCCCTATTGGCACAAACGTTAGTTCGATGTCACCATTTATGCGGAAGGGCCGGTTAAAACCGATAGTAATAAACCGCTCTACCGTATCCATTACATGTTTTTGCAGGTACAATGGCTCGGCGCCGCTGTTAAATTTTCCACGACGGTGCTTGCGCCCTTTGTTTGCTTTGCGCAGGAACAAGCTAACCGAATCGAGTAATAGCAATTCAGTAAGATCGGCAGTTGGTGGCGTACATAATATCTGGCCATTAAAGCCCAAACGTACAAGCGTAGGTAAATTACCAGAATGGTCGATATGTGCGTGTGTTAGTATAACCACGTCTATACCTGCCGGGTCGAAAGGGAAATTTTCATTTGCTTGCGTGCTCCTGTCCTTTTCGTAATCCAGCCCACAATCAACCAGAATTTTAAATTGACCAACTTCCAGTAAATGCATGCTCCCGGTTACTTGCCGGGCTGCCCCATGTATCGTTAAATTCATTGTTTCAGCGTAATTCTTAGTTCGATAGTCGTTTGTTCATGGGGCTGCATTCACTACTGCTAATGAATAAGATCGGGCAACTATCAAACCGAATGCAAACTTATTATTATTGTGCCAACATTTTGCCTTTGATTTTTAATAAGCGATGAAAGAAATTACTGCGGGCAAAAGCTATTTAAGCCTTATTGTATTTAAATGACCGATTCTTAGTGTCGCTTTGTGTGCGTCCTTGTGCACTTTGCGGTAAAACTAACCGCGAGGGTCACTAAACGTCACGAAGGTCACGGCAGATACTCTTTAGTTTGTTACTTACAATTTGTCAGATCGTTATTTACCTGGCCGGAATTTATCGTACCCAATTTACTGCCGAAGGAGTTGGTTATATAGGTAAGCACTTCAGCAATTTCAATAGGGGCAAGGTCGGTGACCGGCATTTCCCCTTCAAATGTTTTGTAACCGATGGTGATCTTTCCTTTCAATCCATTCTTAACAAAGCAAGCCAGCGTAGCTCTATTTGTTTTAAGGTAAGCTTGATCGGTAAGCGGCGGTATCAGCGCCGCGAGGCCTTCGCCATGTGCACCATGGCAATTTTGACATTTGGTTTGATAGATCACGCTGCCGGCTGAGTAGTAACGGTTAAATTCTATTTTTTCATCGCTTTGGCAGGAAACTGTTGTTACAGCAATTACGATAATAAATAAGATTCCGATACCACCGGCGGCTTTTAATTTCATAAATCTATTTGCTGTATTCAGCCCGTAACGTTTTTATGTCGTTAATCAATTGGCTCACCTGGTCGGCGTTTGTACCGTCGTAAGTGCCCCTGATGCGTTTTTGCTTATCTATCAAAATAAAATAGCCGTCGTGGATATACTCACCGGCAGGGTTCTTTTCCTGTACAGAAACAAGATAGCTTTTTGCCAGCTGGTAGGTTTCATCCTTGTGACCCTGCAATAGCCACCAGGTATTGCCGCTGATGCCTAATTTATCGGCATATTTTTTTAATACAGGTACACTGTCGTGTTGCGGATCGATGGTGTAAGAAATTATTTTAACATCCTTTATATCTTTAAAAGCATTATATACATTCAGCATATTGCGCTGCATAATAGGGCAGATGGACGGGCAGGTAGTAAAAAAGAAATCGGCAACATAAATTTCGCCGTTAAGCTTTTTATTGCTGATACTATCGCCATATTGATTGATATAACTAAATGCCGGTATGGTTTGATAAACAGTATCGGTAACCTGGCTGCCGTTGACATTTTTAGTTACTGCTTGCCTGTTGCCTAATATTGGTAAAGCTTTTTTGTCGCTATTAAATTTGCAGGCGCTCCATAACAGGATTGCAGCAACCGCCAATATCAAATTTCTCATTTTGCTTTCGGTTTTAACAGGAATTTGGTTGATTGATCAACGGCATCAGCCAGTTGTGTGTTCAATGCTTCAACTGCCTTTTTTTGATCGTGCAGATAAGTGAGGGTCTCATCATCCGTTTTTCCCTTAAAATCAGGATCGAATTTGTGCATCCAGTTATCCATTGCGCTGTCGGCCGCAACTAATTTGGCCCTTAAAAGGATTGCCGTATCTTTTGTGGCTAATGCAGCCTGTTTAAGAAGGGTATCCAGCTTCAGCTTATTATTCATGAGCCGCTCATCGGCACCCATTACTTTATCATGGATGGCCAAAACCGAATCTAAAATAGCTTTTTTTTGATCGGCCTTGTTTGCACAGCCCGTCAAGCTAATTGCTGCTAAAATTGTTATAAATATTTTTTTCACGTTGAGATGTTAAGTCGGCAAATCTAAGCAAGATGTTACAAAGGTTAGTTATTAATGTATCGTAAATAAGCGATATAATCTGTCATTGGCAAGGCAACCCCCGCGGCCTTTAAATGCTGGCCAATCTGCGCCCTGTGATGTGTACCATGGTTGATAACATGTGCCAGTATGTTGCTCAATTTATCTTCAAAATCTAAACCCTTTAAGTTTTTATAACGAATTGTTTTGTCAAAATCATCTGCCTGTAACCCATTCAGGTAGCTTAGCCATGCTGCGCTGTTTTCAGCTATCAATTGTTCTAATTTAGTTATGGACCAGTCGGGCCATACGGTGTCATTAATTTGTGGCAGGGCCAGGCAGCGGTTAAGCCATACCTGTTGTGCTGCCAGTATATGGGCCATTAACTTGACCGGTTGTTCGGGGTTTCCCGACTTAATTATAGTGCCAAGCATTAAGCGGTTTACAAAATGGTCGTAGTTAAAAAGCCGGGTAAAGTAATCTTTCATAAAGCAAAAATAAATAAACAACAACAAAATATACGCCAGTTGTTGTTTACAATAACATAATACTAAAGGCACGGTAAGCTTATATCTGCGTGCTATATTTACTTAACATTAAACAAGATAGTTATGAAATTCATCATCAATATCCTGCAACTTATCAAAGGTTTTCGTGAAAGGATGATCTTAAGAAGTATGAGATCTTCCTTTATTCACTGATCTTTGTTTATAAAAATTTCTTTTATATCATTTTAATGTACAATTTGGGCGTGGTATAGCTCATTTTAATGGAATCTACTATTCAGGATATACATCTAAACAAACAGCTTTTTGGTGACGATTTTATTTGGGGCGTTTCTGTAGCAGCCTTTCAAATAGAAGGTGCCTGTTCTGTTGACGGCAAGGGCGAATCCATATGGGATGTTTTTTCTTCAAAAAAAGGCAAGATACTGAACGGTGATCATGCCGAGATAGCCTGCGACTTTTATAACCAATACGAAAAGGATATTGACCTGATCAAACAGCTTAATATTCCAAATTTCAGGTTTTCTATTTCCTGGTCGAGAATATTGCCTACAGGTACCGGCGAAATTAACCAGGCCGGGGTCGATTATTATAACCGAATAATCGATTACTGCCTTAAACAGGAGATTGAACCCTGGATCACTATTTATCATTGGGATTTACCGCATGCGCTCGAACTTAAGGGCGGCTGGACAAATCGCGAAATTGTAGAATGGTTTACCGCCTATGTAACCGTATGCGCCCAAAACTTTGGCGACAGGGTAGAGCATTGGATGGTGATGAACGAGCCTGCCGTGTTTACAGGCGCAGGTTACTTTTTAGGGATCCATGCACCGGGCAGAACCGGACTTAAAAACTTTCTACCGGCTATTCATCACACTGTACTAAGCATAGCGGCAGGTGCAAAGGCATTGCGCGAAACATTGCCCGACGCTCAAATCGGCACCACTTTTTCCTGCTCACTTATCGAACCGTATTCTGATAAGCCAAAAGATGTTAACGCCGCAAAATTAGTCGATGCCCTGGTCAACCGTTTATTTATTGAACCCTTGCTGGGATTAGGTTACCCGGTAAACGATATACCCGTGTTAAAGGGAATTGAAAAGTATTTCCGGCCGGGCGATGAAAATAACCTGAAGTTTGATTTTGATTTTATCGGCATACAAAATTACACGCGCGAGATTGTTAAATATTCGTTTTTCACGCCTTATGTGCGAGCAAGGTTGGTGAAAGCAGAACAACGGAATGTGCCGTTGACATCAATGCGGTGGGAGGTTTACCCGGCATCTATTTATGAAATGATAAAGAAGTTCAACAATTATTCGCAGATAAAAAAACTGTACATAACCGAGAACGGCGCCGCCTTCCCGGATGAAATAAACAACGACAAAATTGACGACCCTAAACGGATCGAATACCTGCAAAACTATTTACAGCAGGTATTAAAAGCTAAGAATGAAGGTTTAAAAGTAAGCGGTTATTTTGTCTGGACGCTGATGGATAACTTTGAATGGGCCGAAGGCTATCATCCACGCTTCGGATTGATTTATGTTGATTTTAAAACCCAGCAGCGTACCATAAAATCATCGGGACATTGGATTGCGGATTTTTTGAAATAGTGTTGAAAGAAATAAATCCGAAATCGAAAATCCGAATTCCGACATCATTTAAAAGCCTCTTCTCCCGTTATGTCCATCCCGGTAATCAGCAAATGAATATCGTGTGTGCCCTCGTAGGTAATTACCGACTCCAGGTTCATCATGTGCCGCATTATAGGGTATTCGCCGGTTATACCCATCCCACCAAGTATTTGACGCGCTTCACGTGCAATAGTTATAGCAGTTTCCACGCTGTTTCGCTTTGCCATGGATATCTGTGCAGGAGTGGCCCTGTTTTCATTTTTTAGGGTTCCTAACCGCCAAACCAGTAATTGTGCTTTGGTGATCTCCGTGATCATTTCTGCCAGTTTTTTTTGTTGCAGCTGAAAAGCGGCAATAGGCTTGCCAAACTGCTTACGTTCTTTAGCGTACCTTAAAGCGGTATCATAACAGTCCATAGCCGCTCCGATTGCGCCCCAGGCTATCCCATAACGCGCCTGGTTTAAACAGCCGAGCGGCCCTTTTAAACCCTGGATATTTGGCAAAATATTTTCTTTAGGAATCTTTACATTATCAAACACCAGCTCGCCGGTGGCCGATGCCCGCAACGACCATTTATTATGCGTCTCCGGCGTAGAAAACCCCTCCATGCCTCGTTCGGCTATTAAACCCCGTATTTTTCCTTGCTCATCTTTGGCCCAAACGATAGCAATATCCGCAAACGGCGAATTGGATATCCACATTTTGGCCCCGTTTAACAGGTAATGATCGCCTGCGTCCTTAATATTAGTGGTCATACCGCCCGGATCAGACCCATGATCGGGCTCTGTAAGGCCGAAACAACCCATTAATTCGCCGCTAGCTAGCTTTGGCAGGTATTTTTTCTTTTGCTCTTCAGAGCCGTAAGCATAAATCGGGTACATTACCAGAGAACCCTGCACCGACGCCGTCGAGCGTATTCCGGAATCACCACGTTCAATTTCCTGCATAATAATGCCATAGGCAACATAATCTAGCCCGGCACCGCCGTATTCAACAGGGATGGTCGGGCCAAAAGCCCCAATCTCAGCTAATCCTTTTAATAAATGCTTCGGGAACTCTGCCCGTTGGGCATAATCTTCAATTACGGGGCTTACTTTCTTTTTAACCCAATCGCGCACGGTGGCGCGTATTAATTTATGCTCATCGCTGAGCAATTCGTCCAGCAGGTAATAATCAGGCGATTCAAAGAGATCGGTTTTAGCCATAACAGTAAATTGGTGAGCAAAGATAGTGGTTTTGTATGTCGGAATTCGGATGTTCGATTTCGGATTTGGCTTATTTGGGCGCATCTATATAAATAAACGTCAATGTGCGCGACCGCGCCTAAAATTAATTACTCGAGCTTCTGGATTTCGCATTCAATAAATCCGAAATCGAACATCCGAATTCCGAAATCAAAAAGTACTTTTGAAGAATGGTCACTATATCGTTAATCGGCGCTGAGTTTTTTGCTTACCACGGTTTTTACCCCGAGGAACAAAAATTAGGAAGCAGGTTTATTGTTGACGCCGAAGTAAGTTTTATCCCCGTTGCCAATCTGGGTGATGATGAATTAACCAATACCGTCAATTATGAACGGCTTTATCTCCTTATTGCCAAACAGATGGCGCAAACCAAAAAACTGATAGAGACGGTTGCGCAGGCAATAGCTGACGATATTAAAGTTCAATATCATTTTACCAACAATATAAAAGTGAGTATAAGGAAGTTAAATCCGCCGCTTAAAGGTAAAGTTGAATATTCATGTGTTACCATTATCATCTGAAATCGTCATGTCTTATAATAAAATAACAACTGATATTTTTCAAGCCATCCGGTTAATCGTGGGTGATAATGCTGTGGTAACCCAGCATGAAGATATGGAGAAATACAGTCACGATGAGACTGAGGACCTGCATTATTATCCTGAGATGGTTGCCCGGCCTGTATCGGTGGAGCAAGTATCCGCACTAATAAAGCTTTGTAACGAGCACTTAATCCCTGTGACGCCGCGTGGCGCAGGTACCGGATTAAGTGGCGGCGCTTTGCCGGTAATGGGTGGTTTGCTTATCGCGATGGAACGATTTAATAAGGTGCTGGAGATTGATGAGCAAAATCTGCAGGCAACAGTTGAGCCCGGTGTGATCACCGAAGAATTTATGAATAAGGTTGAGGCTAAAGGCCTCTACTACCCGGTTGATCCGGCCAGCAAAGGGAGTTGTTTTATAGGCGGTAATGTGTCTCATGGTTCCGGAGGGCCGAGAGTGGTAAAGTACGGAACAATAAGGGAATATGTATTAAACCTTGAAGTAGTACTTCCATCAGGAGAGGTTATCTGGACAGGGGCGAATACTTTGAAATATGCGTCAGGGTATAATTTGACGCAGTTAATGATAGGCTCCGAGGGAACGTTGGGTATCATTACTAAAATTGTGGTCAAGCTGATCCCAAAACCAACACTGGATGCGTTACTATTGGCTTCGTTTGCTACAAATGAAGCGGCATGTTTAGCGGTTTCGGCTATTTTCAGGGCGGGAATAGTTCCGTCGGCACTGGAATTTATGGAAAGGCGCGGGGTAGAGTGGGTAATAGAACATGATGCTATTTCATTTGATTTGAAAGATGATGTTCAGGCTTTTTTGTTGATAGAAGTGGACGGCACTAACCAGGATGTGATATTTGCCGACTGCGAAAAAATCAACAATGTATTGGAGGAATTTGATTGCAGGGAGGTACTATTTGCAGAAACATCTGCTCAAAAAGAAGAGCTATGGCGCATACGGCGAACTATGCCCGTATCGGTAAAATCGAACTCAATTTATAAGGAAGAAGATACCGTGGTTCCGCGCGCCAGCCTTCCCCAGCTTATTAAAGGAATTAAAGACACCGGCGCTAAATATGGCTTTGAATCAGTTTGTTATGGGCACGCAGGTGATGGTAATCTTCATGTGAATATTATAAAAGGCAACATGAGCGACGACGATTGGAACAATCGGCTAAAAGATGGCATTCATGAGATATTTGAATTGACGGTATCGCTTGGTGGTACCCTATCCGGCGAGCATGGCATCGGCCTGGTGCAAAAAGATTTCATGGCGATAAAATACACTGAAACACATTTTGCCTTATGGCGCGGAATAAAGCAAGTATTCGACAAAAATGGTATCTTGAACCCCGGAAAAATATTTTAATTCTCCATGCAATCTTTAGGATTCGATATAGCCTACCAGGACCTTATAAAAGTAGGGCTGGCAGTTTTATGCGGAGGTTTGCTGGGACTTGAGCGGCAGTATAAAAATAAAACGGCCGGCTTTCGTACCATTATATTGATATGTCTTGGATCAACCATTTTTACAATGGTAGCTCAGCGATCAGGACAGGTGGCCAATATAAACATCGTAACAGGTGTGGGTTTTATTGGTGCAGGCGTAATTTTTAAAGATAATATAGCGGTAAGCGGGCTCACGACTGCTGCGGTTATCTGGATATCGGCAGCGATTGGTATGGCCCTGGGTTCCGGCAACTATACGCTCGGACTGGTTTCAACAATAGTTACCCTAACGGTTTTATTGCTGTTTAATATGCTCGAAAAGTACATAGACAAAGTTCACCGGGATAAATTGTTTGTAATTGATTTTGCCGACGCTGATTATGAGAATATTGATCTTATAAAACAAATTATCGCTTCACATCACTTAACTTCCGAAATTGTTCAGGTTAGTAAAAAAGATGGCTGCCTGCATACCGCCGTGTGGGTTACCGGCCATCGTAAAAATATTCTTCTGCTCGATGAGGTATTGCTGAAGATGCCGGAAATAAAGTCGTTTTAAACAATTGCAGATTTACGAAGTTTTCAAAACTTCGTAAATCTCACCACTAGCTAATTCGTGTTTAATATCAACCCAGGCTCATCATATTCTATCATCCGATGCCGCTCTGTTGAAGGGATTGGTATCGATTTATTTGTAGCGTAATCGTAACTGATGCAAACTGTTTTGCCTGTGGTGCATATTTCTTCTCCGCTCGGTGTTACCCTAACCAAAACGTGCATCACGTCAAAACTGCTGTTGCCAATACGTGTGGTGCGCACATAACAAAAGATATCATCCTCCAGGGTGATGGGTTTTAAGTAATTAACTTCTGAACGGCCCACGATAACGCCGTTTTTGCGCAGGTTCCATTGAATAGCTTCGCGCCAGTAATTTAGCCGGGCATCTTCAAAATAGGTTAAATAAACCGCATTGTTTACATGGCCAACAGCGTCAATATCCGAAAACCGGATAATGATTGGTGTTTTATAGTTATAATCTGATAGTTTTTCAGGCATAATATGTCATATTGTCAACAGAAATCATGTTTATGCGACATAATGTCTGCGTAGTTTATTATTTTGATCGTTGGTATAACAGTTGATCAATCAGTTGCGAAGATAAATAAAGAAAAACTTAGGAGGATATAAAAATGACTTTAGTAAAATTTGCAAACGGACAAAAAAATCGCGCGGTGAATCCATTTTTTAACGATGTTTTTGATTCCATATTAAACGACTCATTTTTGAGCGACAAACTATCAAGCCGCGTACCTGCAGTGAACATTGCAGAAACAGAAGGCGAATTTCAAATTGAATTAGCAGCACCGGGCTTAAAGAAAGAAGATTTTAAGATCAGCATTGATAAAAACGTATTAAGCGTTTCTGCCGATAAGAAAATTGAAAATGTTGAAGAAGGTAAGAAATTTAGCAAACGCGAATACAATTACAATTCATTTACCAGGTCGTTTACATTACCTGAAACAGCCGATCAAACTAACATCGCTGCTGAATATACAGATGGCGTGTTAAAATTGAACGTGGCCAAGAAAGAAGAAGCTAAGTTACAGTCGAGAGAAATAGCTGTAAAGTAAGTCCGAAAGATGGAAAAGTCGGTAAAGTACGAAAGAAGGATAATATAAATCCGAACCCGATAGCTATCGGATCTAAATTCCGAAATCCGAAATAAAAGAGTGTTTTCATAATAAGTTGGTTTAGTTTTGATAAGAGGCCGTTCCGCAAGGGGCGGTCTTTTTGTTTCTGTATCAATTTAAAAAGCAGATGATGTTTTTTGATATATTGCGGCCTCAAATCCTCATTAATGAAAATATACAGGTTATCATTCCTTTACATATTGTTATTTGCCGTTATTCAATGTGCTGCACAACAAACATCTGTCGCCTCCACTAAGTGGAACGCTAATATCGATCTGAAATCGCGAAACGAGATAAAACTGCTTGACGATAAACTAATTATGGCGTTTGGTGAAGGTAGTGCACAAAAACTTAACGCAATATATTCAAAACAACTCGTTGAAAAAACTGCGGGTAAAACGGAAATATTTTTAAAAACGGTGCGCCCAATATTCAGCGGAAATAAATATTCGTTGCTTGATGAATGTTTGTATAACTCGCCTGATGTTGGAGGTACAGCAAAAGTCTCTAAAAACGGTACCGGAGATAATGATTATAATTTGAATTTCAAGATATACAACAGGGAAACCTATATTTCTCTTATTGTTTATCCCGGGTTAAATGATAAATCATTGATTACGGCCATTTACAGTAAGTATGGTAAACGCTGGCAACTAGACTTTATTCATGTTGGGCTTTTTTCAGTTTTTGGCGAAACTGCTATTGACCTTTACAACCAGGCCAAAAAGAACTCCGTTAATGGAGATTTAATTGATGCGGCGGTAAGTTTTCGTTTGGCACAGCAAACTGCGTCGCCGGCTGAAAAGGCATTTGTGTATAATAAGTTTTCTGAAATGAAAGACTTCGGCACGAAATTTTATCAGCAGATCCGCGTGAAATTCCCGCTGCCGATGAAAATACCGGGCGTAACAACCGCTACGCAAATGTTTGATATAGAGCCTGCGGTATTGAATGATGGTATTTATCCGGTTATCAGCTATGTTTCGGCCATAAAAGTCCAAATGTTAAACCCATTAACAGAAGAAAACGAACAGGTGAAAAAGGCGATCTTAAAAATGTCGCCTGGCGTTAACAAAAATAAAAAGCTCGTCTTTTTTAATGTGTATAACCAGTTTCCTAACGGAAAAACTCCGGTGGATGAGTACAGGTTTGTTTGGAAAGTTAATTGATAAGGAGATTTCGGAATTCCGCCCTGCTACTGATATTTATTTTACAATCCTGATATCCGACACCATCTCAATCCCTCATATTAATATACTGCAAAGGTTGCCCGAAATTATCACCGCGGCAAAGGCTTATCAC
Source organism: uncultured Mucilaginibacter sp. (assembly GCA_964657275.1). Classification (GTDB taxonomy): domain Bacteria; phylum Bacteroidota; class Bacteroidia; order Sphingobacteriales; family Sphingobacteriaceae; genus Mucilaginibacter. Next base: position 11,193 of record CAZZUU010000030.1, read on the forward strand.
TGCCTGCAGGTCATCTATTTTCTTAGCCTGAACGCGCACCTGGTCGTCCATGATAGAGGCCTGCACTTTTAAGCCGCTGTCTTTTATCTTTTTAACAATTTTTTTGGCGGCTTCTTTATCGATACCTTCTTTCACTTTTATCTCCTTACGTATCATATTGCCCGATGCATACTGATCTTTACCAAAATCAAGCGCATTCGGATCAAGGTGTTGTTTAACCATCCGGCTGATGATAGAATCAGTAATGGCTTTTAACCGCATATCGTTCTCGGTAACAACGGTTATCACATTGGTCTTCTTGTCAAGATCAATAGTACTGTCAGTGCCATGAAAATCATAACGGTTTAATATTTCCTTTTTAGCGGTATTGATGGCGTTATCAAGTGTTTGGCCGTCTATTTTGCTTACGATATCGAAGGTTGGCATTTGTTAAAAGTTTATTTGGGTAAAATTACTAAATTAGTTCAGTTAGTTCATATTAATGGTTGATGGCAATAGCTTAGCTTTAAATCATCAATTTTTGTCAATTTCCCATTTGCAGGCGATGAACTATGAACCATCAACTATGAACTGCTGTTTCAAACTAAACAATTAAAACACATTAATATACTAATGAGTTAATATTAAATTAACAATTAAATAGGCAGATTTGTAGACCAGGCCGAAAGGACCGCTTTTATATGGATAGTAAACATGTGCCCCTGATTAACCGGGAAATTAGTTGGTTATATTTTAACGACCGCGTTTTGCAGGAAGCTGCTGATCCAACAGTACCCCTTATTGACCGGATAAAATTCTTAGCGATATTCTCATCAAACCTCGATGAGTTTTACAGGGTAAGGGTGGCAACACTAAGCCGCCTGGCCAACCTGAATGAAAAGGCAAAGGAAATTTTAGGTTATAACCCAAAAAAAATTCTCAATCAAATTAAAAATATTGTAGTACGGCAGGAACGAAAGTTTAACAACCTGTACGAGAATATCATAGTAAAGCAGCTTGCCGAAGAAAAGATATTTATACTTAACGATAAACAGCTTAACGTAAGCAGGGGAGAGTTTGTAAAACACTATTTCCGCGAAACTTTGCTGGCTACTTTAGTGCCGATAATGCTCGACGAAAGTTTGCCTCTGCCGGAGCTGAGGGACAGGGCCATTTACTTTTTTGTTAAGCTGACCAAAAATAAAAAATCGAGGTTGGCGCTTATTGAATTCCCGGATTCGCTGTCGCGGTTTGTGGTTTTGCCGGAAACCAACAACCTTAAATTCATCATATTGCTGGACGATATTATCCGGTACAGCCTGGAAGATATATTTTTCATTTTTGAGCACGATACGATAGAGGCTTACTCCATACAGCTTACGCGTGATGCCGAGCTTGATCTGGATAAGGAAGTAAGCGAGAAATTTATCGATTCATTATCAAAAAGCCTACAGAAACGGCGTAAAGGCAAACCCATGCGTTTGTTGTATGATTCCGAAATGCCGCTGGATATGTTAAAATACCTGGTGAACAAAATGGGGCTTCACGGTGAAAGCCTTATCCCGGGTAACCGTTACCATAACTTTAAAAACTTTATTTCTTTTCCGAATGTAGGCCGTGCAGAACTCGAGTATAGCAAAACTATCCCGCTCCCGGTAGATGGGTTATCGTTCGGCAAAAGTTTGATGGGAATGATCGCCAAAAAAGATTACCTGATCAGCACCCCTTACCAGTCGTATGATTATGTGATCCATTTTTTACGTGAAGCTGCCATCGACCCGAAAGTTAAAGAGATCAGCATAGCAGTCTACCGCTTGGCGGAAAATTCCCGTGTAATGTCGGCGCTAATGAATGCAGCAAAGAATGGGAAAAAAGTAACCTGTTTGGTTGAACTGCGGGCAAGGTTTGACGAACAAAACAATATTTCGTGGAGCAGAAGGCTCGAAGAAGAGGGTGTTAATGTGCTGTATGGCATTGAAGGCTATAAAGTGCACTCTAAAATATGCCTGGTTACCAGGCTCGAAAAAGGCAAATCGGAACATTATGCATGTTTATCTACGGGGAATTATAACGAAAAAACGGCCAGGATGTACGCGGATCATACCCTGCTTACGGCTGATAAAAAAATAACTAACGACCTGGTAAATATTTTTAAGGCACTAAACAAAAATACTTTGCCAAAAGGATTAAAAAGCTTAATCGTATCGCCAATTGATTCGCGCCCTGCTATTTACCGGCTTATAGATAACGAAATTAAGAATGCGAAAGCTGGTAAAAAAGCGTATATGATACTGAAAATGAATAGTTTAGCTGATGAACAAATAATCGCTAAATTATACCAGGCAAGCAACGCGGGTGTGAAAATTAAAATGATTATACGCGGGATGTGCTGCCTGATAGCCGGCGTAAAGGGATATAGCGAAAATATTGAGGTAATAAGCATTGTAGATAAATACCTTGAACATTCGCGCGTGCATATTTATTGCAATGGCGGCGACGAGCTGATATACCTCACGTCTGCCGATTTTATGACCCGGAACATCGACACCCGGGTTGAGGTAGGTTTCCCAATATATGATGAACAGTTGAAAAAAGAGATAAGGAAAATTATTAATATACAACTGGACGATAATACCAAATCGCGCGAGATAAACAGCCATAATACCAACAAATACCATAAAACCAGGTCCGAATTGCCGCACAGGGCCCAGGTTGACATCTACGATTACCTGAAAAACAAAAACAAGCAAAATTGAGATACGCCGCAATTGATATAGGTTCGAACGCTGTGAGGCTTCTTATCGCCGATATTATTGAAAATAATGGATCGATTTCTTTTAAAAAGAATACGCTGATTCGTGTGCCGCTGCGCCTCGGCGACGATGCATTTTTAGATCAGAATCTTTCTGAGAAAAAAACTACAGACCTGGTTAAAACTATGCAGGCTTTTAGAAACCTGATGGATGTTTATAAGGTTGTGGATTACACCGCATACGCAACTTCGGCCATGCGTGAGGCCAAAAATGGTGAGCAGATAACCAGTTTAATAAAGGCTCAGGCTGACATTGATATGGAAATTATTGCGGGCCAAAAAGAAGCTTCTATTATATACGCGAGCCACATTGAACAATTGATAGATAAAAACAAGAACTACTTGTATGTAGATGTAGGTGGCGGCAGCACTGAGTTATCCTTATTTTCATCCGGCGAGCTTTGGGCATCAAAGTCATTTAATATCGGCACAATCCGCATGCTGGATAACCAGGATACTGAAGAAAGCTGGACGGATATGAAAGAATTTATACGTGAAAACACCCGCCAGTTTAAAATTATTTCGGGCATAGGCACCGGTGGCAACATTAATAAATTGTATAAGCTGGCCGAAGAAAAAGAGAATGCACCGTTAAGTTTTGTAAAGCTGAAAACGCTTTATAACTACCTAAGCTCATTTTCACTGAAAGACCGTATAAATGTGCTTGGCCTAAACCAGGATCGCGCAGATGTGATTATACCTGCCTGCGAGATATATTTAACGGTGCTGAAATGTGCTAATATTAAGCATATTTATGTGCCGACGGTAGGTTTGGTAGACGGAATTATACAAACACTTATCGATAAAAACTTCCCGAAACAACGTTAAATTTATTTTAAAAAATTGTTTAAAAATTAAAAAACTGTTATTATATTTGTTGTGCCCTCCTAAAGGGCATGTTTTTCATAGGTAGATGTAGGGTCGGGTACTAGTATTCGACCCTTTTTTGTGCCCTCAACTTTAGTCAGCGGGATTTGTTAATAAAGAGAGATGAAGAAAAAGATTATTGTTGCCATAACCGGTGCCAGCGGCTCTGTTTACGCCAAATTGTTATTAGATAAATTGCAGCAGCTCGATAGTCAACTCGACCAGATAGCAATTGTGATGTCTGACAATGCCAAAGAAGTTTGGAAGGTTGAACTGGATAACGACGATTATAAAAATTATCCCTACGCCATTTACGCAAAAAACGATTTTATGGCGCCCTTTGCCTCCGGATCGGCAAAGTTTGATAACATGGTTATTGTACCCTGTTCAATGGGGACTTTAGGAAGAATTGCAAACGGTATATCAGACGATTTAATTACCCGCGCCGCCGACGTTATTTTGAAGGAGCGACGCAAGCTGATATTGGTTGCAAGAGACATGCCTTTTAACCTGATCCATATCCGCAATATGCAAACCGTGACCGAAGCAGGCGGTATCATTTGCGCGGCGGTGCCGTCATTTTACAGCAAGCCAAAAACCATTGAAGAATTAGCTATGACCGTTGTTAACCGGATAATTGACCTGATAGGGTTGGAGAATGAAAGTTACAGATGGAACGAGGAGAACTGATTTCGGAATTCGGATATCCGATGTCGGATTTAAGGAATTAACTTAAAATAGCATTTAGCATTTCGAAAAAAAATCCGAAATCGGATATCCGAAATCCGAAATGAAAATTTCCCTATCTTTGCGGCTTCAAAATGAACAAGAAAGTTGCTTTTTACACGCTTGGCTGTAAGCTGAATTATTCAGAAACGTCAACCATTGGCCGTCTTTTTAATAAGGCTGGTTTTGATACGGTTGATTTTTCAGATAAGCCCGATGTTTTTGTAATAAACACCTGTTCTGTTACTGAAAACGCCGATAAAAAGTGTAAAAAAATAGTAAATGAAGCACTTAAAATATCGCCAAACGCATATGTTACCATCGTCGGTTGCTACGCACAGTTAAAGCCAAAAGAAATAGCAGAGATACCCGGCGTTGACATGGTTTTAGGTGCGGCGGAAAAATTTCAAATCGTTGATTACATTACCGACCTGACGAAAAATCCAAAGGCATTGGTTTATAACCAACCTGTTACTGAGGCCAACCAATTTGTTTCGGCGTGGTCGTTCGGCGATCGTACACGCACTTTTTTAAAAGTTCAGGACGGTTGCGATTATTCTTGTACTTTTTGCACTATTCCCCTTGCCCGTGGTAATAGTCGCAGCGATACTATTGAACATGTAGTGGAGCAGGCTAAAGAGATTGCTGCGTCGGGGGTAAAGGAGATTGTTTTAACCGGGGTAAACCTTGGAGACTTTGGCATTAGGGGCGGTTATCGGGAACGCAAATTTTTCGATTTGGTGAAAGCTTTAGACGAGGTTGAAGGAATAAAGCGGATACGGATATCATCCATAGAACCTAACCTGCTTACCGATGAGATAATCGAATTTGTTGCCGGGTCAAAACGGTTTATGCCGCATTTTCACATACCGCTGCAATCCGGATCCGATAAAATATTAGGCTTAATGCGCCGCAGGTACAAGCGTGAGTTATATGCCAACCGGGTAGTCAAAATTAAACAGCTAATGCCCGATTGCTGTATTGGGGTTGATGTAATTGTAGGTTTTCCGGGCGAAACGAGGGAAGATTTTATTGACACCTATAATTTTTTGAATGACCTTAACGTTTCTTACCTGCATGTGTTCACTTACTCCGAAAGGGAAAATACCCCGGCAAGTGAGATGACTGGCGTCGTGCCCGGTTCAACACGGGCGGAGCGCAGTAAAATGCTGCATATATTATCAGATAAAAAGCGAAGGGCCTTTTACGAAAGCCAGTTAAATAGAACTGAACAGGTGTTATTTGAGGGTGACATCAAAGATGGCTTTATGCATGGTTTTACAGATAACTATGTAAAGGTTAAAGCCAAATATGACCCGGTTTTGGTTAATGAATTAAAAATGGTCTGCTTAACAAAAATTTCACCTGATGGCGATGTGGAAATTACAGAAAGCGAAGAAATATTTGCTCATTAACCCTATATTCGCCCCAAATTATTAACCAATGTTCCCAACCATTTCTTATCTTATAAAATACTTTACCGGCCTTAATATATTGTTGCCGATACAAACCTTTGGTTTTTTTGTTGCTATTGCATTTATAGCAGCATATTGGGCTTTTACCAAGGAATTTGATCGCAAAGAAAAGCTGGGCTACATCAGTCCTTACAAAAAAACGGTAACTGTTGGCGCGCCCATATCAATATTAGAGCTGGCTGGTAATGGCTTTTTTGGGTTTGTACTTGGCTTTAAAATAGTGGACATGGCGTTCCATTATTCCGACCTTTTAAACGATCCCCAGGGCTTTATTTTGTCGCTTCGCGGAAATTGGATAGGCGGCATAGCAGGCGCGATTATTTTTGCGGGTTGGGCCTATTACGAAAATAAAAAACAAATATTACCAACACCCGAAACTAAGGTTATCTCGGTCCACCCGCGCGAAATGATGGGCGCTATATTATTATGGTCAGCAGTATTTGGTTTTGCTGGTGCCAAGCTATTTAATGCGCTGGAAAATTGGAATGAATTTATGCAGCACCCGGTAGATATGCTTATCGGCTTTAGCGGGCTAACTTTTTACGGCGGTTTAATATGTGGTGGTGCGGCCGTATTATATGTAGCCTGGAAACACGGCGTTAAGCCATTGAATATGCTGGATATCGGCGGCCCCGGTATGATGCTGGCTTACGGCATCGGACGTATTGGTTGCCAGATGTCGGGCGATGGAGATTGGGGTATTGATAATCTTGCACCAAAACCGCATTGGCTAAGTTGGGCGCCTGACTGGATGTGGGCATTTAATTTTCCGCATAATGTAAATGACGAAGGCCAGATAATTCCGGTGTGTACGGGTAAATATTGTCACTACCTGGAAAACCCGGTTTACCCGACTTCATTCTACGAATCAGTCATTTGTATTTTGTTATTTATATTTCTATGGAGCATCCGCGACAGGATAAAGATACCTGGTGTGATGTTCGGTATTTATATGATACTTGCCGGTGTGGAGCGTTTTTTTATCGAGCTGATACGGGTAAACACTTTATACCATTTCGCTGGATTAAAATTTACCCAGGCTGAGTTGATTTCTATTTTAATGGTGGTTGGTGGGGCCGTTTTAATTTACGCATCA
>CAZZUU010000031.1:0-3321 GCA_964657275.1 uncultured Mucilaginibacter sp.
TAAACACAGCGAAACGCAAACCACTACAAACAGCGAAAGCCACGATGAAAATGGGTTAAAGTTAAACGATGATTATAAGCGCCTTATGAATAAGGTAGATGCCAAAATATTTGACGCCAGCGCGTTATACACCAAAAAATTCAAAAAAACGGGCCGCACTTTTTCTTTGAATATTACCGAAGCTTACAACGAAAGCCAGGCGAAAGGAAATCTATATTCGAACGCCAATTTCTATAAATTGGGGGTAATTGACAGCCCCCAGCTGGTTGACCAGTTTAAAACAAATGATATTAAAAGTTCGGTATTTAACACAAACATCACGTATACCGAGCCATTGTCCAAGGCATTCTCAGTGCTCATAAATTACGGTTTAGGTGTCGACAACAGTTCAGCCGACAGAAAATCTTTTAATCAATCGATGCCGGGTGTTTATAATGTGTTAGATACAACTTTTAGCAATAATTTCAAGCTCAAACAGCTTTCAAACCAGGGCGGAGCCGTGTTAAACTACAAAAAAGGCAAAACAATTTTCAATTTCGGGACAAAGGTGAGCGACGTTAATTTTAAACAGATAAATGAATATACCGGAAGTATTTTCACCAGGGACTTTGTGAACTGGAAACCCCAGGCAATGTATCAATACCGGTTTTCGCAGCAATCGGCATTCCGTTTTAGTTATAACGGCAATACCACGCAACCTACGGTAGATCAAATACAACCTGTATTAGTAAATACCGACCCGCTGAACATTGTTGTTGGCAACCCCAATCTTACACCATCATTCAGCAATAATTTTTCTGTAAGCTACAACACTTATAAAGTTTTAACGGAGCAGTACATTTTTATAAATGGCAACTTCTCTTTCACCTCTAACCCTATTACAACCAATACTACTACCGATACCACCAGCGGAAAAACAGTAAACCAATACATCAACATCGGTAATAAAACGCCGTTAAACTTTAATATCAATGGTTTTTTTAACCGTAAAATAGTCGGCCCGGATATCAACATCGGTCTCCAGGTTGGTGCTAATGGTAATAAAAACTACAGTTTGTCAAACAATATACTTAATGTAAGCAGCCTGGCAACTTACTCTGCCCAAATATCGGTTTCAAAGTACATGCAAAAGAAATACGATTTTTATGTGGAGTTTGGACCAAATTACAGTTTTGGAGGATCGTCGTTAAACAAGTTTATCAATAATAATGGCTATGGCCTCCGCGGCTATGCCAGTTTCAACGTTTATTTGCCGGGGAAATTAAAAGTTGGTTCCAATGTAAACTACCAGTATAACTCATCTACACAAACGTTTAATAGCAATTTCTCAAAAGTCATATTGAACGCCTACATTAGTAAATCGTTTTTTAAAGCCGAAGACTTCTCGGTTTCATTGAACGGCAATGACCTGTTAAACCAGAATGCCGGCTTCAACAGAAACAACAACGGCAATTTAATTACACAGGATAATTACACTACCATTAAACGTTTCTTTATGCTCTCTATCGTATGGGATTTCAATAAAGTGGGTGGAGGTAACATAAAAAAATAGCGCTATGAAAAATATAATTATACTTATAGTTCTCTTTTGTGTTGTTAGTTGCAACGCAATTTTCGCGCAACAAGCACATTTCACAACTTCAGGCGTTATTGAATTTGATAAAAAGGTAAATACTTATGCACTCTTTCAAAAAATGATAAATAAGGATAATGAGGCGTTTTTACAAAGTGCGTTTGAATCTTATAAAAAAAATAACCCCCAATTTAAAGTATTAAAAAGCACGCTCTCATTTTCGGAAAATAAAACGCTGTTTAAACCCATAGAATCTGAAAATGTCACAGATAATTTTTTTAGCTATGACCCGATGAGTAATCAAAATAACATTATCTATAACGACGTAGCCGCGGGCTGTGCGGTTAGTCAGAAAAAAGTATTTGAGGAAGTTTTTTTGGTAAAAGACAGCACCCGGAAAATCAACTGGAAAATAACCGACGAAACCCGCGAAATAGCAGGCTTTACATGTCGCAGGGCAAACGCCATCGTATTGGATTCCGTTTACGTAGTAGCCTTTTATACCAATCAGATTATGGTGTCAGGCGGGCCTGAGTCTTTTTCGGGTTTACCCGGAATGATATTGGGAGTAGCTTTACCACATGAAAATGTAACCTGGTTTGCAACTAAAGTAACTGATACTACACTGCCTGCAAACACGGTTGTACCGCCCAAAAAAGGGAAGCCGCTTGATAACAAAGGGTTTCGCGCTACGCTTACAGCTGCATTTAAGAGTTGGCAGGAAAGTGCCAAGCCTTATTTTAAAGGTTTTTTGTTGTAGAAAGATTTTAACAACACATGAAAACCAAAAGCCTGATCACCATTGTGTTATTAATTTTTTTACAAAAGCCGCTGTCATTTGCCCAAACCAAAACAGATTCGGTTGCTGCAATTGTAAAATCGATTACGGGTTTTGCTGATAAGGAGGCTTTTGAAAAGATCTACATCCATACCGATAAACCTCATTATGCGGTTGGCGATACGTTGTGGTTTAAAGCTTATTTGTTTAACGCCGCTTATCTCAATGCTTCAGCGAAAAGCGGTATCGCCTATATCGAAGTAGCCAATGAAAAGAATGTGGTAGTTAAACGGCTGATGGTGTCCCTGTTTGTCGGCCTGGGCTGGGGAAATATCACACTGAACGAAAAAGAGTTTCCGCAGGGTAATTATTACCTTCGGGCCTATACGAACTGGATGCGCAATTTCGACCGCCATTATATTTTTGAAAAGCCGTTTTACATCACTAGCCCCAGCGATAAAGATATGCTTATCAATGCCCGGATGGTTACAGATACTGAAGCAGGCAGGCAAAACGCCTATGTAAAATTGGAACTAAGCAGCGTAGAGCAAAAGCCCGTCCGGCTAACCGATTTTCAACTGGAGGTTATGCAGGGCAATAAGGTGTTGCATAAAGATAAGGTAAGCAGCGCGGTTGATGGTGAGATAGATTTCAGCTTTGCTGTCCCTGAAAAAGCCGCCTCCGGTAAAATGACCGTTATTTTGCAGGGTTTAAAAAAAGACGAAGATAACACGGTTTATACCGTACCGGTTGTTTTTAACCGGCCCGAAAACATCGATCTACAATTTATGCCCGAAGGCAGCGCTTTGGTGGCGGGTTTGGAATCGCGCGTGGCTTTTAAGGCTTTGAATGAAGATGGTAATGGTGCTTTTGTTTCAGGCGTGGTATTCAACAGCAAACAGCAGGAGATAGTTTCTTTTGCATCAGCCTATTTAGGTATGGGGTCGTTTAGCTTACGCCCCGTAGCGGG
>CAZZUU010000031.1:3331-18039 GCA_964657275.1 uncultured Mucilaginibacter sp.
GGGTGAAACTTATATCGCGAAGATAAAATTGCCTGACGGTTCTTTTTCCAAGCCTTATTTGTTGCCGGTTGTTAAAACATCTGGGGCCGTTTTATCTGTCGTAAACCCTTTTGGAGCTGATTCGCTGGATGTTCATATTGCCGCTACAGGTGATTTGCAATCTACTTATTACCTTGTCGGACAGTCACGCGGAGTGGCTTGTTATGGCGCGTTGATCCCGCCTGAAGGTAACAAAACAAGAATAAAAATAAGCAAGTCCCTCTTCCCTACCGGCATTGCACGGTTAACCTTATTAAATGCAGATAAACAGCCTTTAAACGAGCGTATAGTTTACATCGATCATGGCGACCACCTGCAAGTAAATATATCCGGTATAAAAGAAAATTATGCTACAAGGGACAGCGTTGGCATGGATATGACCGTAACCGATCATTCCGGCAAACCAGTTAGGGCCAGTTTTTCAGTAGCGGTAACGGATGACGCACAGGTAAAGAGCGACAGTTTAAAAAGCAGTTCGCTTAAATCCGCCATCTTATTAACCTCAGACCTGAAAGGAAGTGTGGAAGATCCGGGTTATTATTTCCCTACTGTTTTAACCGCTGAAATATGGCAGCATCTCGATAATCTGCTGTTAACACAGGGCTGGGTAAATTATGACTGGAAAGCAATGTTTAACCCTCCTACATTGCTTTTTGCACCGGAAGCTGATTTTTCGGTAAAAGGCAACGTTACCAATGTATTTAACAAGCCGCTTGCTAAAACCGAAGTTATCTTATTATCCAAAAAGCCCTCGTTTTTAAGGGATACAGTTACCGATAGTGATGGCACATTTAATTTTACCAATATTTATCCCGTTGACACCGCGGTTTACCTGGTAGAAGCGAAAAATAAAAAAGGCAAAAGCTTTAACATCAGTGTAAACGTAGACGAATTTAAGCCGCCGGTTTTTAACACCCCGCTAACCACGCTGATGCCGTGGTATGTGAATATCGACGGCTCACGGGCTAAAACCATCAATAACTATTATCTCTATAAAAAAGAGCTGGATAACCAATCCAGCGTCCACCGTCTAAGAGAAGTAAAAATTATCGGACAAAAGGTAGTTAAAGATTCTAAAAACCTGAACGGCGACGGCGGGTCGGATTTTGCACTGAGTCAGGAAGACCTCGAAAAAGCGAATAAAACTTCGCTGGGGAAATTAATTAAAAATTATTACCCCGATTTTGTAGTCTTTGAAAAAACTTTATATGCACAACCACCACTCCCTCCATTAACTCTATATATCTACAAGATCGGCTTTAAATATTTTCATTTGATTATCGACGGAGTGAATATTGACTTTGGCAACCCCTATCAACTGTATACTTATAATCACTATCACTATGTTAAACAATACTTGGATAATTATAAAGCTGAAGACATTAAAGGGATTGAGATGATGATATCCAGTAAATACGTAGATAAGTATAAAAGATATTTTTTGGGAAATTATGACCCTGAAATAGAACATGTTTTTGTTGAAGTAACCACGTACGCAGGCACTGGTCCCTATTTACAAAAAACACCGGGAATGTTTATCTACCAGCCGCTTGCATTTGCGCCACAAAAAGAATTTTACTTGCCGAAATACACGGTAAAAGTCGATAAATTATTACCAGATACCCGCTCCACAATTTATTGGATGGCAAATATCATTACAGATAAAGATGGTAAAGCCAAACTTTCGTTTTACACCGCCGACAAGCCAGGAACATACACCTTGTTGATGGATGGCTGCGATATGAACGGCAATGTGGAAAGCATCCGAAAAAAAATAACTATTAAATAGCCAAAAAACAGAAAACCCGGATAAACCCGGTTTTCTGTTTTTTGGCTGAATGGCGTACGCTTTATTATTTTGTGGCTTCTATAAACGGTGTCTGGTCGTAAAAAGTGGCCTCTGAATCAATTTTACCGGCTTTATTAAAGGTATCAAACTGAACCATAAAAACCTTAACCGATTTCTTCGTCTTTTTGTTGATTGCTGTTATAATCCACCACGATTGTACAGTAAATGGGTCTTTATCATATTCCAGGCCATCAGGATAACCTTGTTTTACACTTGAAACCTGGTCCCAGTTAGCGTAAATGTCAGCCCACATCTTTTTTTCCGTTTCCAGGTTAAATGGCTTCTCGCTCGTAGGGTCATAAAATTTAACGGTATCGGCGTAGTTACCGGCCAATGCAATCCAATCCTGTTTTAAAAATTGGTCGTTTGCCTTGTTTACAATATCGATATAAGGGTGCTCTTTGTAGATGGTTCCGTTTTTTTGAGTTTGAGCGAAAGCGCCGCAGGCAAGCAGCGTAAAGGAAAAGATAAGCAGTTTTTTCATGGTGTTTAAATTTGAGACCAGTTAATGATTTTTTTACAATATACCACGTATTACAAAGTAAAACAACAGTAAATATCATTTAGCCGTTAACAATCAACAAATTATAAAACAGAAGGTTATGCGGCTTTTTAACGGCAATCCCCAAATGAAACGTTATAGATAAAATATTACTGAGCCAGCAACTTTTTCTTTTGTGCGTTATATTCTTCTTTTGTAATAGCGCCTGCGTCCAAAAGCTTTTTCAATTTAAGTAACTCGTCTGCAACGTCGATATGTGCTGCATTGGTAGCACCAGTAGCGCAGGGCGTTACTTCGCAGGCAGCAATAGCTTCAACTATCCAAATATCGTAAGTTGGGATACCTCCGGTTTTTATGGTAAAGATAACTTTATCTGAACCTGACATTTGCCGTTCCTGCTTAATTTTTTTAATAATGCCGTTAGTAAGCGAGAAATCTTTCCGGGCATTTAAATCGTTACTGTTGCGGTGAGGTGGTTGCAACAGCGGGTTAATTTGTATGTATTTAAAATTGCCGTCAGGCATCGAACCCATGCCTACTTTTACAGTATCCCCAACATGGTATATTTTTCCGTTTGGCGCTCTATATTCAGTAAGTGTTTGAGAAAACCCTAAAAAAGGGAGCAGGCCTATTAAAATAAAAATGGCTTTCATCTTGTGTAATGTTTGTGGTTTATAGTATAATAACCACCATCAACAAAAGTTGTTTTAACCACACTATTGAACCTTACCTGCAGAATTCTCAAGCACAACATTTGATAATACCGCCGTAGATACTTTATCGGGCTGGTGCGAGCAAAAACCAATACCTACATAAAATGGACCATCTATATCAAGGTGAATTGGATTACCATATTGATGCATAGGCTCGCCGGTAAGGCTTACATAAACAGCAAAATCATTTCCATGTTTTTCAATACCTATTCGTTTAGCGTGGATCAGCACCTTATCATCGGCTGCTTTTCCCATTAAACTTTTAATATCAACGCGCATTTCCTTAATGTTCTGTCCTTTATCGGGCCTCCAGGCCAGGTGCAGTAATCCGGCACCGTGCAAGGCAACCATAGCCTCTTTTGAATCGTCATCCAGACTTTGGCGGATAACCAGCAAAGCTTTACGATCGCCATAACCGGCGGAATCTGGGAAATTAATATCTGCGGCAAGCGAAACATCGCCTGTAAACTTTACCCACAGGTAACGGAATTCGTCGCGGGTGTACCATACGTTGTAACCCGCAGAGGTAATGGAATATTGTTTCGTAGCCTTATCATAAGAGGAAGAGCCCGGCACCAGCGCAGCGCCTATATCTGTTTGCCCCTTAAACACACCTATGCGTTTATTTGTGGTAACCGGGTCACGATGGAAATCCGGCGGAGGCGGCACCTGCCTGTGGGTTGCGGAGCCCGGCAGCGCCCAATCTGGCACTTCAACTTTAGCTGTTGATTGCGCTGAAGCCTGTTGTGAAACGGCACAAAACAGTACCACGGCCAATAACAGCGCGTAATTATAAACCCGGCTACTTTGATTGCCGATTGCTTTTACCTTAATTTTCATTTTGTATTTTTTAAAACAGCTTAAAAGTATAGATTTTAATCCGACACCTTGTGTAAATATGTTGTGGGAATTAAGAGGGACTCATTGATACTACCCAAACCAATGTTTAAATATTACCATCAACCAAAATGGAAGATCAGGAGCCTGATGCCTCTTCAACCTGCACGCCAGTACTAACCAAAACAGCTAAACTCACATCGTCTAAACCATCGTTCTCAGCAAATTTTGGTTTTAGCCTTTTTATATTGGCTATTAAAAATCCTGCCCAAAATAGCAGTACAGGTAGTATAATATCCAATTGCCTTGGATAAGCGCTCAATGCGCCGCTCAATAGTAAATAAATTCCGGTAATTAGCAATACAAGCCTTACCGGGCGAATTATAATGCGCCAATTAAGAAAAGTGACTATAATACCTATTAACGACCCCCATAAGATCAACGAACCTGTTATAATGTTACGTATGATTGCACCATCCTGATACGAATAGGAATACGGGTAATTGAATAACATCCTCGAAAAATTATAGAAATAGTTCTTTATAAATTTTAAGGGATTGTTTTTAATGTTTTCGATAGCCTTTCGTTTAAAAAGTTCATCTTGCAAAACCTCGTTATTTCGCAGCATAAATTTCAGCTCCTTGCTGTGATTTTTCTTTAAAATAGCATCGGCTTCCACCGATTTAAAAAGCGTTGGATATTGGTTGTTAGACAAATCGGGGACCTTCCAATCGCCATACTCATTTTCATAAGGTGTGCTCATCCAGTACAAACTCATCCCACCCGAATTACCCCAATAAAAAACTTTACCTGTAACATGCCATGTATAAACCAGGTATGGGATTGAAATGGCTAAGGCTATCAACAATATTTTTACCGGTTTTAGATAATAAGATCTGTTTTTGTCAAACAACAAAGCAGCCAAACAAACGCCCAAACTAATAACAACAACGTAGCCGAAAATTATCTTAGTTAACACCAGGTAGCCCAAAATCAACCCAGCCGCCACGCTATATTTTCCATTACGCTTCATATAATAAAGCGTTACACAATAAACGAACGACGAAACTAAAAGGCAGGTAAACGCCTCGGTATATAAAATGGGCAACATTGAAAATGCATTAGGGTAAATTGCAAACAAAAACCCGCATAAAAGGGCAATTTTATTGTTGGCAACCAACTGTACAGCTTTATATAGAAATACAACGGCCATATACTGGTATACCGCATTCATTAGCGTGATATACAGAGCGGGAATATGCAGTGCTATAAACGGCACCAGCACAAACGGATAACCCGGCCCGTTCCATAAATTGATATGAGGTGCCGCGGGTGAATAAAAACCATGCAGCAGATTGTGGGCGAAATCAACATATCTTATCTCGTCGCCATACAACGTTGGCCATTTATTTTTAATGATGAAATAGGCGTAACAAAAAAGAAACGGAGAGAATAAGAGCCAGGGGTTACGGATAAGTTTTTTATTCATGTATGATAAGCTCGATCAACAAATAAATATACAAATTATTCTTAACGCAGCTATTAATAACGTAGGTTTTATGGTGACACCATAGCACAGGTAAATTATCCGGAACAGATTAAAACAGAGGCCATCCCTTAGTAATTACGAAGTGTTTTTTTAAATGGTTTCAGATATTAAAAGACTGCGTCGCTAAATCCAGCTATAACAGCCAAACCCGCTGGTAACTTTAAATTTCTAAGTTTAATTCTTATAAATACGTTCTCGTCACGCAGATATATCAGTTTATCAAGTATTTACAGACGGTGATATAATATGTCATATCGCTCTTTTTATTAGTATTATTTTACAGATGATTTGATAACATTTATCAAAAAAAGGGTCGCAAAAAATAATTACATCTTCAAAATCCATTTTAAAATGAAAAAATTCAAACAATACACCACCCTGGCATTTACAGTTGTTGTAACAGGGTTAATTATCTCGTCATGTGGCAAAAGTACTGTAAAGCCCAAAACTCAGGGTCCTGCAATTTACACGGTTAGCACCCTTGCAGGCAGCGGATCTATCAGCTCGGCCAACGGTATAGGCGTTGCGGCGGGCTTTAGTTCTCCATCCGGCGTAGCCGTAAGCAGTAACGGAACGTTGTTTATAGGCGATTTTGGGAATAGTTTGGTTCGAACTATCAATCTAACAACATCAGCGGTGACCACTTTCGCCGGAACAGGCGTTCAGGGCCTTTTAAATGGAGCCGCAGCAACGGCGCAATTTAACGGAACTGCTAACATCGTATTTGATAAAAGCGGGAACCTATTTATTGCCGACGAACAAAACAGCGCTATACGGGAAATTTCAACATCGGGTGTTGTAACAACAGTTGCAGGCTCTGGCTTGGCCGGCCACCTGGATGGCCCCGCAGCGGCCGCACAATTCGATCATCCTGAAGGGATGATATTTGATGCCAGCGGAAACCTTTATGTGGTGGAAAGCGCAAATAATGATGTAAGAAAAATCAACCTGTCAACGTCAACAGTTAGCACTTTTGCAGGCACCGGAACACAGGGCTTCACCAATGGCCCGATAGCTTCAGCTACATTTTTTAGTCCTTATGGCATAGCCATTGATGCCAGCGGCAATATGTATGTAGCCGACATTGTGAACAACTGTATCCGTAAGATCACTGTCTCAACCGGCATCGTCAGTACTTTTGCAGGCTCAGGGACACAGGGATTATCTAACGGTCCCGCAGCAACGGCTACATTTTACTATCCTGCCGGTGTAGCGTTTGATTCAAAGGGCAACCTTTACGTTGCTGAACTTAAAAACAACACTATCCGCGAAATAACAACTACAGGTACTGTAACTACATACGCAGGAACCGGCGCCCAGGGCGCAACAGACGGCCTTGCTTCGACAGCCACTTTTCATCAGCCGATAGGGCTCACTTTCGATAGCAACGATAATCTGTATATTGCGGATGAGTACAATAATAAAATACGTAAAGTGGTAGTAAGCCACTAACCGGATATTTGATTTCGGTTAAATTAAAATAAAAACGCGCTCTTCCTCAACAGAAGTGCGCGTTTATTATTCAAAAGCTTTTTATAATTTAAAAAACCACCGGGCCGCTTGGTTTTTTGCTATGCTTGGTTTCTTTGTTGTTATTATTATTGTTGTTGTTATGCTGTTCACGTCTGCTGGCAAAAGGGTTAATCAGTTCATTGCTTGCCAAAGCAGGCGATACATCGCACCAATACCTTTTCAACTCGTTAAATTGTAATACAATAATGTTGTAAGATAGTGTCCCTTTATAAACGCCATCTTTCTGAAATTTCTTTATTGTAGCCGTTTGCCCGGCATATTTTGAATTCAAAGGTGATCTTTTTGTGATATGCAGTACCTCAGGAAAATAAATCGAATTAAAATTACCGTCAGGCAGCGATCCGTTTCCCAGTGTAACCTGCTCTCCTATCCAGAATTTTGCGCCGTTTGCTAATATCAGCGTATCTCCCCTGGTAACATTGTTTTGGGCAGAAGCTTTAAACACCACTAGCGCACACGCCAGCATTAAAATTTTTTTAGCTAAAGTATTTATCATATGACTTGTTAAGAATTGCGCCTATGTATTTGCAATTTGTTTATTGGTTCCCATACCTGGTGAGCTTTTCGGGGCCTTTACAAAAAGAATGATGGCTGCTATAATTAACAATACACCCAAAATACCGTTCCACGTAAAGTGTGAGAAAAAGCCACCGCCGCTTTGGTAAGTAAATATGGTTTTGTTAAAAGAGTCTGTTGATTGCTGGATATCTTTTGCGCCATCGGGGAACGACACTTTATATATCTGTTGTATAAGCTGCCCGTTTGAGTTAATATTTGAAGTACTCATAATGGAGTTATCAGGCAATTTTGTGATAATGGGGTCTTTTACGCCTAAACTGTATATCCATTTGCCATCACCCTGGTATTGAGCCATAGCCCGCACCTTAAATGTTAACTTCATGGTACGGTTCATGTCGTCGATATCTCTTTTGAAATCTTCGATAACATAAGTAGACAGCGATCTTTCAAAATCCCTTCTGGTTATTGAAGGATCATTTACCAGGGGCCCTTGTTTAAAACCTTCCCATTGGGCTTGGGTCATCTTTTCATCAACCTCCCAGGTAGCATCGCCGAGTTTGTCGATCTTAAGTGTGAACTGTTGTATTTGATCTGTCGGGTCCTGCGCAAATGAAGTACGCGTTCCTGCAGCCAGCGATAATAGGATGAAGCAGGCCGCTTTTATGGTATTGTATATATGTTTCATGATAATATTTTATTTAAGGTTATCTGATTGAACTGGCGATTTGGTTAAGCACTGCGGTAGCACCACCGGTGGTACCAACAATTACGCCGTCTACGCCGTCGTATCCGTTGCGGAAGTATCCAACCCATCTCAATGTATTTCCATTAAAATAGGTGGAGCCATTAAACCGTTCCATACCATTTACAAAGCCCGCATCAGAATACTGAACATTCTCTCCCATGCGGTTAATGGCCAGCCTGATGTATGCCATCGCTTGCTGAGGATTTTGCGCACGTACATGATAAGCCTCAACCTGTGCTGATTTATCGGGCGAAAATATGGCGCTAACCAAAAAAGGCACCTGTGCCAGCGGGCGATTAAATACCACCCAGTTAGCAGGATAATTAAATACCATCGATCCTAAACTGTATTGCAGCCAGGCTGAATTTACGTAATGCGGGCGTGGGCGTGGTGTTGGCCGCGGATGTGGCTTTGGAGAGGGGCCCGGTGCTGGTGTAGGGCGATACAAGGCACTAATCAAACAGGTAGGCCATGCTGAAGTGATTTTATCAGTTTCCCCTTCCATAATAGCATCAGGTTTTAGCTCCATATCCTGGAAACCCTGTGAATAAAGATCATCAATATCCAATATCTGGTATTGCGGGTTTCCTTTATTTCTTTCGGTAAAAAAAGTTTTTAACTCTTCAAGTCCCTTCTGCAGTGCCTGGTCGGCATTCATCATCCCGCCTAATCCAACACCGCCAATTCCGGTTGATTCAATCGGAATATAACTATTACCGACCTTTATACCCGGATAAGCATGGCCAGGTATCAGAAAAATAACCGGATTAAGTCCCGCTGCTTTGTATACACTTGCGTGCAGTAACGCCAACTCTATACACAAACCTGTGTTTCCGCTCACCACTTCACGCGGCAGACGAATATGTTCGGTACTTGAAGTATTATCCGCGAAAGTAGATACGCCTGATTCTGTTTCGCTATAAACCATGTGACTTAACAAGGTTGCGTTATATACACCTTCCATCACACGTACTTTTTCTTTAATAGCGGCGTCGGTTACTTGTCCATCGCCTCCTACGCCTGCACCTTCCTCGCCGCATAATATTTTTTGCTGAACTACCTGCGCATAATGTTTAATGATAGGGTCTTCCGACGATACCATACAAGCATACAATACCCGGTTTTCGCCATAATCACTAACGGTGGCCTTGTCCGCATCAGCCATGTTGGTAAATACGATATCGTTTACCGAAGTCATATCAAATGGAAACGATTCATCCCTTTCTATCGGATTGGCTTTACCTCCGTATAATATTTTGATCTCCGTTCTTTCTTTTGACGAAGTATTTCTTTCTGTGATACTTTGCGGGAAAACAGGGAAACAAGTTACAACTGCCGTCTGCCCTGACAATAGATTAGTCGCGGCTGGGATATCGGTCCAATCAGGAATGATTCCGGGAATGCGAAACTGTACCTTCAGGTTTTTGATTTCAGACGTCCCTGTATTTTTGATAATAGCTTTAAAAAGGTTATACCGCCCGCCCATCACATTCGGGTTGCCATACACCTTATATGCAGCAGGCATAATTACACTTGCCGGCTGTATTTTTAAATCGATGTCACCGCTCGACACAAAATAGGGGTACGCTAGTAAGCCTATGCCCGCTACGAGTAGGATAATGGGTAGTAATAGTTTTTTCATGATCTTATGGGTTAATAATTTATCTTACTTAGGGCGTGAAAAGTTATTTCAGAGTAATAATAGCTATATTTTTATTATCCTCAAAAAAAATAGAATTATTTAAAACGAAACTGATTGATTGTAACTTTTGATCACGGAATATTGCGTAAAAAACAATTTCGGCGTTTTAACAAATTACATTCCTGCCAATTCCATCCCTAAACTAACGAAATCAGGAAGTGATTTTGCCAACATTATATAAATGACATCTAATTCTTGACGAGACGCCCTAAACACTTGACAAAATGAAGCAGGTTTAATTTTTAAATTTGATATTGATACAAACCACCACAAACTCAACTATAATAGGCTTCACAGAGAACGGCATACCCGGATCATCATTTCTTAGGCCAGTTTTCCAAACCAAACCTTCTGATCAGAGGATTAATGCAAAAAATTTAACATTTTTTAAGAATTGGTATGGATACTATGAGAATCCTTTATACGTTTGCATAACCGGTACATATCAGCTAACATATAAAACTTTAAACTATACCCCTGCGCATAAAAATGAAAAAAATATTTACTATCTTAACCACAACCGCTCTTTTTACACTTATCTCATCACAAGTTAAAGCACAGGATACCAAAGAATATGTTAAGAGTTATATGAACTTTTTTGGCGGCTCATCATTACCGTTAGGTGATTTCGGTAAAGCAGATTATTATAACAACAATGCCGGTTTTGCAAAAAGGGGCGTAGTATTTGGCCTCGAAGGTGCTTACTACTTTTATAAAAACTTAGCTTTCGTGGCAACTGTATCATATCAGGATCAGGGCGAACTTAGCCAGAACGATGTACAGACTTTGGCAAACGGCTACAATACTTCGTTAAATAAAGAAGCTACCACCGTAGTTTCAGATAATAGATACATCAATGCAAATATTTTGGGCGGCCCGCAATATTCATTTGTTTACCATAAATTCACTTTCGACGTAAGGGCTGTTGCGGGTATAGTAAAAAGTTTTTCAACGCCTTTGTTTACTGCCCAATACACAAACTCCACCAATACCAGTACGGTGGCACTTAATCAGCTTAGTTCAAGCGCCAAGGCATTGGCTTATGGCGGCGGTGTAGGTTTTCGTTATAATTTAGGAGATAGCTGGGATGTAAACCTTCGGTGCAATTATATAGCTTCGCCTGGTATAAAAATATCCTACTCAGGCACTACAACAACAAACGAACGGATGCAAACCAGGCAACCTATTACCGAAATACAAACTACTTTAGGGATTGCACTTCATTTTTAATCGGTTGCCCCGTGAATAGTTAGCCTTACTCCTTCGGGTGTTCCACCATTTTCTTTTCAATTCTTTTATCGGGAATAAACCATATAACAGCTACAATAATGTAAAGGCCAAAGCTAATCCGTGAATTTATCCAGCAAACGCCGATGGCAATTGCATAAATAGCCAACGAGATATTGCCTTTCCAATCTTTACCGACTGCCTTTGCCAAAAGCGAGTTTTCGCCATGATGTTTGATCAATGCTATAATTAGCAGCGTATAAGCCAATGCATTCATAATCAATACCACACCATAACATGTAACGGGCCATCTCGAAAAATGATTTTCGCCCATCCACCCGGTAACGAAAGGAATTAGCGAAAGCCAGAACAGCAGGTGCATATTTGCCCATAATATGATGCCGTTTACTGAGCTTGCCGCCTGCATGGTGTGGTGATGGTTATTCCAGTAAATACCCACATAAACAAAGCTGAGCAGATAAGTCAAAAAAACAGGCAGAAGCGGCACAAGTGATTCTATGCTATCGCCGTGAGGAAGCTTCAGCTCTAAAACCATAATGGTAATAATAATGGCTATCACACCATCGCTAAAAGCTTCTAAACGTCCTTTCTTCATAAATTGTGAGTTGTGGAATGTTGTACAAAATAGCTATAAATCAGCCAAAAGGAATTATTTACCGGCGATTAAACCATGGTAACAATAATATATCAAATCCATTCCATGATTTTAAATTTAAAATTTGTATTTATAATTCACTAATTTTATTCCATCCAAGTTATACAAAACATCTCAAACCCCTAATTTCCATGAAATCTTTTAGCCTTATCGTTCTATTTTTATTTGCATTAAACAATATTAGCCGGGCACAAAACCCTGTGATGGATACACATCCGGGTGCGGCTATTTTTGC
The DNA here is from genome assembly GCA_964657275.1 of uncultured Mucilaginibacter sp. Classification (GTDB taxonomy): domain Bacteria; phylum Bacteroidota; class Bacteroidia; order Sphingobacteriales; family Sphingobacteriaceae; genus Mucilaginibacter. The sequence continues at coordinate 15,458 of CAZZUU010000031.1, forward strand.
GCTTGATTATTCAACCAATCAAAACGTGGCTATGGCAAGCGATAATGCTATTTTGTTTAAAGACGCCTTTATCGACCTGGTTAGCAATACGCCAACAGCAAGAATGCAGGCAGGCAAACCCGTTCCGGGCCGCAGGAGCTTCGTAATTACCCAAATGAACCCTCAAAACGGCGACGCCTACCAGTTAGTACTGCAAAGTAAGTTTTTGGGCCGCGCTATCCCGGTTTATACTTTTATTTATGACGCTGATCAAAACACACTTTCGTTTTATAACCCGTCAACACAAAGCTATGTCCCCCAGGATATTGAAGGGGCTAATTTAAATAATTTAAATAATTGCTACACTTACGGCAATTTTAACGCACCAAATCCGCAGCAGGGTGTAGATCCGGCCACGCAGGGACAGCCGGTTCAGGATGCGTCATTTGCGAATGATAATGTACCTGTTGATACATCGGTCTCAGTTTCAACCGTTCCGCCGGACATGCCCGACTATCAACAACCGGAATGCCCCGTAGATGGTTATTTGTGGCAACCCGGTTATTGGGCCTATAGCCTGCAGGCAAATGGTTATTATTGGGTTCCGGGTGCCTGGGTGGCCCCACCGTCGGTTGGTTTGTTATGGACGCCACCTTACTGGGGGTTTGTTGGAAACGTTTACCTTTTTCACAGAGGATACTGGGGAAATACCATTGGCTTTTACGGCGGAATTGATTATGGTTATGGTTACGGCGGTGTAGGTTTTGTAGGCGGGAATTGGTACGGGGGCCATTTTCGTTATAACACTGCAGTGGTACGTGTAAATGTTGCGGTAGTGCATAATACTTACGTAGACAGAACAGTTTATCACGAGCGTGGAGCGAACCATGCGAGCTTTAACGGACGTGGTGGCTACACAGCAAAGCCAACTAATCAGGAAATGGCAGCCGCGTATGAACATCATGTAATGGCAACTCCGGAGCAGATAAGAAACCAAAGGATGGCAAGAGAGGATAAAAGTCAGTTCGCCTCATCAAACGGTGGTAAGCCCGGTAATTTAGCCGCACCGCGCGTAGCAACCAGGAACCCTAATAACGGCGGCGCAAGGCCTGGAAACAACGGGCAGCAACGCCCAGCGAACATAAACAACCCACGACAAAATAATAGTGGCAGAAACCCAAGGGCTCCAAGGCAACAACCGCCGCCACGAAATAACGGGCAACGCGAAAACAAGAACCGCGATAAAAATTGATAAAATAAAATCTTAAAATAAAGGGCCGCCGGGATAATTCCGGCGGCCCTTTATTTTATAAACTACGCTCAGCCTAATGCTTGGTTATTACATTCCCAGCGGCATCCATTTCAACGGAGGGGTTATAACCGATCTCCCAAACATTATCTTCAATATCAGCAACATAACCCGTATAACCACCCCACGAAGCTTTTACCGGGGCCTTTAGAATTTTTACCCCTTTTGCCGCCAAAGTTTTAAATACCTCATCCACTTCTTTTTCCGATTTAAGATCGATCCCAATTGAAAATCTTTTAAAGCCGGAACCATCCTGCGCAACCTGCGCATCTGCTGCTACCTTATCCATCGGGTAAACCGTCAGGATAAAACCATTCATCTTAAAAAAGGCAATCCCGGCGTTTTCACTTAACGTGGTCCAGCCAAATTTTTCAATGTAAAACTGTTTAAGCTTAGTGATATCCTTTGCGCCGATGGTAACAAAACTCAGGCGTTGAGGTACAGGTTTGCCCGCAGGCGTCTCTGTTTGACCAAATGCGTTCACAGCACATAATAATAATGCGATAGTCAGGTATTTCATGGGATTGGGTTAAGTTGGGTTAAGTTGATTGAGTTAAAATTACAAAATATCATAGTTAACCGTTCGAATAATCTTCAAAAGAGCCCAATAGGCAACTTTTTCATCTCAATCCAACTTATTCAACCCAATCAACCTACACTATCCAACAAATCCTCATTCAAAAACACAAACTGATTATCAAACATATCCAGCCTTATTCTGCTGTCTTTATCCACCTTACCGGCCAATATTTGTTTCGAAAGCTCGTTCAGTATTTTTTTCTGGATCACCCGTTTTAACGGCCTTGCGCCGAATTGCGGATCGTAGCCTAATTGCGCCAGCCAATCAAGTGCCTCTTCTGATGCATCGATGGTTATGCCCATCTCAGCAAGGGTTTGCTGCACTTGCTTAAATTGCAGTTTCACAATCTCGGTGATTTCGTCCCGGGTAAGCGGAGTAAACATAATAATTTCATCTATCCGGTTTAAAAACTCAGGACGGATAGTTTTTCTCAGCAGCTCAAACAGATCGTTTTTTGTTTTCGCTACGATGGAGTCCCTTGCCTCTTCGTCAAAATCCTGGAAGTTTTCCTGGATAATGTTCGATCCGATATTTGAGGTCATGATGATGATGGTGTTTTTAAAGTTCACCACCCTGCCTTTGTTATCGGTAAGCCGGCCGTCGTCCAAAACCTGCAACAGGATATTAAACACATCAGGATGGGCCTTTTCAATTTCATCAAGCAACACTACGCTATATGGTTTGCGGCGCACGGCTTCGGTTAGCTGGCCGCCT
>CAZZUU010000032.1:0-11170 GCA_964657275.1 uncultured Mucilaginibacter sp.
CTAATAAGATAACCGCTACAATTGCCAGTACAATCATAAATTTTCGAAATGTTCCGCCTGACGATGCCTTTTTCTCAGTCATTTTATTATATATTCTTGTTATTTAAACACACATATAAAGCCTTTAACGACTTTATACACCGATAAAATTAAATAGGTTAATTTGTTACTTGCGGTTTTTTATTCTGTGCAACAGTAAGATCAATGCGTGTACCAATACTTACCTTACTTGCCGAATCTGTTTTCATAGGTGTTTGTTCAACCACTACAACCGTTGTAGAATCAGTTATCGACCCCTGAAAGGTGATAGTCCCGATAGTTAATCCTGATCCTTTTATGGCAAATTTAGCTTCGGTAAGATCCTGATTTATCAGGTCGGGTATGTCAACTTCGCTCGGCCCTGCGCCGTTACCCAGTACCAGGTCGATTTTTGAGCCTTTTGGAAGACGGGTGCCTGCTTTAATAACCTGCCCGCCAAATCTTACCTCGAGTACGTGATTTGCAATATCTGAACGGTAAGTTGTATCGCCAACTTTTAAACCGTAATTTGCAATAGTTGCTACCGCTTCCCGGTAAGTGTATGATTCCAGGTCTGGTAGGGCCACTAGAGGAGCGAGGCGGGTAACAACAGTCAAATAAATGGTCCGGTTTTCTTTTACAAAGGTTCCCGGGTCAGGGTCCTGCTCTACAACAGCGCCGGGTTGCTGATCGCCAACATAAACAGAATCTATTTTGTATTCAAAGCCCTGGTCTTGCAATATGCTCATTGCCTTTTCAACTGAAAGTCCCTTCAGTTGTGGGACGGGTATGCCCGATCCGTGGCGCGTATAAAATCCTAAACAAAAAAAAATGATCAGTATAACCACGAACAGCGAACCCAAAGCCATCAGCAGGGTATTGCGGAATTGCCTGGTTTTTAGATAAGATCCAAACTTACTCATTTGTATTTGCGAAAGAATTACTCCTAGTCAATTTGCACTCAAACATAGGGATTTTTTCTTTTATTTCGGATGTCGGTTGTTCTATTTCGGATTTGGTCTTTAATTAAACCTGCACGATATTAAGGTCTGTTCATGGAACACTAATTGACTATAGTGATACAACGGATAACCTGCGCGTTTGCCATCCATTTGCGGCTTTAACCGGCTATAGCAATTTTCTTTGGCCCTTCTTTCTGAAAATCTGAAATCGAACATCCGAATTCCGAAATCAAGCTTATATTTGAACACTATGTCAATAAAAAACATTGCCCTTGTAGCTGGCGGATTCACAGGCGAATACGAGGTTTCGTTAAAAAGCGCAAAAAATATTGCCGATAATTTAAATGCGCTTGATAAATATAATGTCTATCCCATTTTGATCAGTCGCGATAAATGGGTTCATGAATCAAACGACGGGATTGTTGATGTTGATAAAAATGATTTCAGCATCATCCTTAACGGGGAGAAGATAAAATTCGATTTTGCCTTTATCACCATTCATGGTACGCCAGGCGAGGACGGCAAATTGCAGGGCTACCTGGATATGCTGGGCATTCCTTACAATACCTGTGATGCTACCACATCTGCCATCACCATGAATAAAGCCTACACCAAAACGCTTGTGGACGGTATTCACGGTTTGCACACAGCGCGGTCAGTGCGTTTATTTGAACGGGATATGCATGATGTCGCCATTATAGCCGCATCGCTAAAATTCCCGCTTTTTATCAAACCAAATAACGGCGGCAGCAGCGTAGGTATGAGTAAGGTGTATAATGTAGCGGGCTTGCCCGATGCGTTAAAAAAGGCATTTAATGAAGACGACCAAATATTGGTAGAAGAATTTGTGCAGGGCCGGGAATTTAGCATAGGCGTTGCCCGGCTGCATGGGAAAATAACAGTATTACCCGCAACTGAAATCATCAGTTCCAAAGATTTCTTCGACTATGAAGCAAAATACTCTGAAGGTATTTCAAAAGAAATAACACCTGCCGATCTTTCGCCGGAAAAAAATGCAAAAATTGCTGAAATTGTGACCGAAGTTTACCTGCGTTTGAATTGCAAAGGCATGGTAAGAATTGATTTTATATTGCCTGATGTTACGCAGGACTTTTATTTTATCGAGGTGAACACAACCCCCGGTCAATCGTCTGCCAGCCTTATACCGCAGCAGGTACGAGCTGCCGGGATGAGCGTACCGGATTTTTACAGCGATTTGATTGAAGGGGCATCGCATTAATTATGCTAAACCAGCACATAACTGCGATGTTACATAACAGCTACGAAAGTTAATTTGTAAATTCTTTAATTTACACCGTATTTCGAATAAACTTATTATCCTTGCCGGGATCATTATAAACTAAACTTGTATGAAAACTTCATTAATTGCTCTATTGCTGGCATGTCTGTGTTTACAGGTAAGCGCGCAACTCACTACCGCGAAACTTTTTGGCGATCACATGGTGTTGCAAAGAAATCAACCGGTGCCCGTGTGGGGATGGAGCGTAAAAAAGGCTAAAATAAGTTTAAGCTTTAATGGTCAGCTGCTAAAAGTTAAGGCTGATGAAAACGGATACTGGAAAGCAATATTAAAACCTGCGCCTGAAGGCGGCCCGTACGTGATGACCATATCGTCAGGCAAACAGCAACTGGTTTACAGCGATGTAATGTTGGGCGAAGTTTGGATAGCTTCCGGCCAGTCAAATATGGAATTAAGTTTAAGCGCGGCCAACGGCTATAGAACAGAGAAAAAAGTTTCAGCGCAAATTCCGGTACGCCAGTTCCAGGTGCCGCATATAGTGAGCATGGAACCTGAAAAAGATTTAAGCGGTGGTCAATGGGTTAGGGCAGATACAGGTACGGTAGGTAGTTTTACTGCGGTTGGCTACTTTTTTGCGAAAAAACTAGCACAAAGCCTGCACGTTACCATTGGGATTATTAACAGCAACTGGGGCGGCACGGAAGTTGAAGACTGGATAAGCAAAGATGCTATGCTGGCTTCGCCGGAATTAAACCCCATGGTTAAAACGTTGCCCGCAACCTGGGACGAATTAAAGGCAAGATTAGATAAACAGTTAAAAACTTACATATATCACGGAAATACAGCAGTTAATTACACACCCGATCAACTGGCTGCTGAGCCGGCTGCTTTTTTTGATACCTGGCAGCGCGGCAGTGCGCCCGGCTCGTGGATGTGGATGGGTAAATTATATTCGTACCAGGGCACCGGGTTTATGCAACGGACAATTAAGCTCGATAGTATTTATAATTCGCATAGCTCCGTTTTACGTTTGGGCCAAACCGATGCCGATCTGAATATCTTTATCAACGGTAAGCAGGTGCAGCAAGGGGCGCTTTCAAATAATTACCAGCTCAATCTGCCTGTAGGCACATGGAAACCGGGAGACAACAGCGTACTGATACAACTCCTGTCAAAGCAAAAAAACCCGGCCTGGGCTGGAATGGGGATTAACGGATCAGGCAATGATATTTATGTAAAATTTTATGACACAACTGTAAACTTAGCCGACAATAACTGGCGGGTTATGCCCGATTTAAGCAAGCCTTACGACTTTGAGTTTTTGCCGAACAATACCGCATTTATGCTTTACAACACCATGATAAATCCTTTGGTGCCTTACGCGATAGCCGGGGTGATATGGTATCAGGGCGAATCAAACGCCGGGAGAGCCTATCAATACCGGACTATGTTCCCGCTGATGATCACTGACTGGCGTAATAAGTGGAAGCAGGATTTTCCGTTTTTGTTTGTGCAGTTGCCGGCTTTCGGCGGTATGCAAAGCAGTAACTTCGGTAGCGACTGGGCCGAATTGAGAGAAGCGCAAAACACCACATTGCAATTGCCGAATACCGGCGAAGCGATAACTGTTGACGTTGGCGATGCCTTTAATCTGCATCCCCGCAACAAGGCTGATGTAGGTAACAGGCTTGCGAGCAAAGCGTTGGGCATGGTTTATCATGTGCCGGATTTGCCACAAAACCCGGTGTTTAGTTCAGCTGACTTTAGTAATAATTATGCATTGGTTAGTTTTTTGCACGCTGAAAAAGGCCTGATGGTAAAAGATAAATATGGGTATGTAAAAGGTTTTGAACTGGCGGGCGCCGATCATAAATTTTATTACGCGCAGGCAATACTTACCGATGATAACAAAGTAAAAGTATGGTGCAAAGAAGTGCCGCAGCCCGTAGCTGTGCGTTATGCCTGGACAAATGCCCCGGTTGATGCAGATCTTTTCAGTAAGGACGGTGCAACCGTGGGGCCGTTTCGTTCAGATAATTGGAAGGGGATAACTGATGGCAATAAATACCAATGATAAAAAGACCTAAGTCTTGGACGAACCCGGTTTGTTAATAAGAACAAAAGCACCGGCTGGTCTGTTACTGGTGAAGTTAAATCCTTATTCTTTTGATATGTGGAAAGAAACCGATAATAAATTACATAAAGTCTTTGAATTCAAAGATTTCTCCGCCGCTTTCTCGTTTATGACCCGGGTAGCCTTGCTGGCTGAGAAAATGAACCATCACCCCACATGGAGAAATACTTATAACAAAGTGGAGTTCTGGCTTTCTACCCACGATGCAGGAGATACCATTACAGACAAAGATAAAAAACTGGCCGAAGGTATTGATAAGCTATTGTAATCGGTAAAAGTAGCCCCTTTAACATCCTGTTTGCATAATATCCCTACATTTGTGCATCATCAACTTAACCGTCGTCAAAACCATGAAAATCAAAACAAATCAATTTTTAAGTTTTGTTATTTGCACGTTGATTTTTATGGGTTCGGCTATTTCTCTTGCTTCCCGCACCGGCGACAAAAATAAATCGGATGCTACAAAAAAATGCCTCATTGTATCTGATATTCACTTTAATCCGCTTTATGGCTCAAGCGATACTGGTCTAAAGCGAAAATTGTCGGCCGCATCTTTTGAAGAATGGAAAAAGTATTTCGAAAGTGTGCCCGCACAAACAGGCATTAACCAAACCCTGTTGTATATGGATGCCAATTATGGTGTGCTGAAGTCAGCGATTGCAAACATGAAAAAACGCCTGCCTCACCCTGCCTTTATCACTATTGCCGGCGACTTTATTTGGCATGGTGCAAAACCCGCTGATTCGATCCTGAAAAGGAAATCCGTACAGTTTATAGCGGGTTTATTTAAGCAGAGTTTTCCGGATACACCCATCATCCCGGCAATGGGGAACAACGACACTTACGGCGATGATTATGTTTTGCAGGACGGCCATTTTTTAAACGATTTTGCAAATGCGTGGCAGCCGAACCTCCCAAAATCATCGGCAGATTCTTTAAAAATACATGGCTACTATGCTTACACTACTAACAGCCTGAAGTTAATAGCTATCAATAGCGCTTTATTAAATAACGGTAGCCACTATCAGCAAGCCATTGCGATGTTGAAATGGCTCCAAAGCAATTTGGCAGATCCCGGTGTTAAGAATGTCTGGATCGTAATGCATATCCCGCCTGGAATAAATGTATATAACGGTGCAAACTTCTGGAACCCGGGATACACGAAAACGTTTATAAATACCGTAGTAAAATATGCTCCGAAAGTTAAATTTTGTATAGCCAGCCATACCCATTTCAATGATTTCAGGGTTTTTTATAATATCGAAAAGAAGCCGGTTGCATTTATGCGTATTATGCCTTCTATTTGTTCAAATCATGGCAATAACCCATCGTTTGATATTACGGAATTCGATAGCGTAACCGGTAATATAATTCATGAAACCAACTATTATCTGGATATAGCTGCAATAACCAAAGCTAAAAGTGTAACGGAAGCAGATTGGAACGATACTATAAGTTTACCTGCAGCCTTTAAGCTGGATAAGATAAGCGCGCTAGATCTTTCAAAATTTATGGATAAAGTTAAGGCTAATCAATCTTTTCTGCAGGAGGGTGCTTACAGCAGGTTTTATACGGTTGGCACACCAATAGATAGCTCGATTAGGGTTAGCCGCACAAACTATTTGAAATACCTTCAAGCGGATTCGCTGAAATAACATTGATCACACTTTCTTAATAGATTTACCGTTAGCAATTGATATGAATAACTAAACCATTGATGTTTGTTTACGTAGTAGTTATCTGTGGTTGAAATCCTGTAAATAATCGACAGACCCCTTAAATGAAGATACGCTCAACAAAAAAGTTATTTTTTGCATTACTGTTTTTTTCAATGGCTTGCCTTATCACTGCCTGTTCAAAAACAGCCATTAAGCCAAATACATTTATTGATAGTACCAGGGCGAAAAACGATAGTACGCTTGCCGCAGACACACTTCCATCATTTTACAGCCCATCAGGTATAGCGGTTGATGCCTCCGGTAATTTATATGTAGCTGATTATGGGAATAACCTTATCCGCAAAATAACGCCCGCAGGGATTGTTAGCACCCTTGCAGGTACAGGTTTTGAAGGCTCAGTAAATGCAGCCGGAAATTTAGCATCTTTTAACGGTCCGTCCGGCATTGCTGTAGATGCGGCGGGTAATATATACATAGCAGATTCCGGCAATAATCTTATCCGCAAAATAGATCCATCCGGAACGGTAAGTACACTTGCAGGCAGGGATACTACCGGTGCCGTAAATGGACCGGGCGCCAACGCGTCTTTTTTTGATCCCTTAGGTGTAGCTATCGATGCTAATGCCAATATTTATGTAGCAGATGCAGGGAATAACCTTATCCGGTTAATAACACCATCTGGTATAGTAAGCACTTTTGCAGGCACCGTAAATTCCGCTTCCTCAAACGTTACATCAACTTTTTCTGCGCTTAACAATCCGACAGGTTTAGCTGTGGATGGTTCTGGAAATGTTTTTGTTGCCAATTATCTTAACAACACGATACTGCAAATAAATCAGTCGGCAACCATCAGCATATTGGCAGGCACAGGCCAGCAAGGCGCCGGTAACGGTCCGGGTAATTCGGCAACTTTTTATTATCCCAATAATGTTGCTGTTGATCAATCGGGAGATGTTTATGTTTCTGATGGCGATAATAATGTTATCCGCGAAATAACTCCGTCAGGCGTGGTGAGCACGCTCGCCGGCAGCGGCACGCAGGGATCGGCGGACGGTACAGGTACCAATGCTTCTTTTAATGGCCCGGCAGGGCTGGCCGTTGACGCATTGGGCAATGTTTACGTAGCTGATGCTTATAATAATCTGATACGTAAAATAACACCGGCAGGGGTGGTGAGCACTGTTGCAGGTAACGTTGAACCCGGTTCAAGAAATGGAAAAGCTTTTGCCCGTCGAAACAGGGTCAACTTTAACAGAAGCACCTCAAAAAGGAATTTTAATATCTGGTTTGGGCCAAAGCTTAAATAATTAGACACATCGATTTTCGAATTCGTTGATAGCCGTAAAGCCGAAAGGCCCGTATTTTACGGGATTTTCAGCTTTAATGAAATAATTTTCACCAGGCATTGTCAATATGGGTTAGTAGTTATGATAATTATGGTCGTGATCATGATGATCATCATAATGATGCCTGTGATTTTCACGGTATTCTACCGAACAGCTTGATAGCACAAATGAGGCCAATACTAATAAGGCCATCATTTTTATAAGATACTTTTTCATAACAAATGTATTTAATGATAGATGTATTATACAGACAGTTAAAAGGCCAAAGTGTTTTAATTTAAAGGTTCAAGGCAACGATTTTATCATTTTGAATGTATTGATTTGTAGAAAACCAATTGAAGCAGAAAGCCGGTATATAGGTATGCTAAGACTTAGATAAGTTAATGTAGTTATTCAAATAAACCATATCTTAGCTATAACGTGAGCGTAACCAATTATACTATTTGCAATTCACTGCCGCTGTTTTTGATTACGTTAACATTGTGTCGGTTTACAAGTAATTGGAGCTTATGACCTGCAAAAGGCCCCTGGTTAGTTCTTTAGTAGCTATCTTATTTATTTTTAAGATCGGGATAACTTTTGCTCAGTCACCTGTTATTTCATATCCAGGCCCTCAAACTTATACCACCAATGTACCTATTAAACCATTAGCCCCTGTAAGTACAGGGGGGCAGGTACCAGACGGTGCCGTAACCACTTCGGCCGGTAACGGAAATTCCGGTTCGGCAAATGGACAGGGCGCGGTCTCAACTTTTTCATCACCAACCGGGGTTACAGTAGATGGCGGCGGCAATGTTTATATAGCAGATAGCTTTAATTCCCTTATCAGACAAGTTACCCCAATAAAGACAGTGTCTACCTTAGCTGGTAATGGCTCGGGAAATAATAATGGAAACGGGGTGTTGGCTACCTTTCGGAACCCTTTAGGCGTAGCAATCGATTTGTTGGGTAATATTTATGTGGCCGATGCTGGAAATAACCTGATAAGAAAAATAGATCGTGCAGGAAATGTTACCACTTTAGCGGGCAGCGGCTCGTCAGGTTCAGCTAACAACAATAACCCGGCGTCTGCTACTTTTAACCATCCCGATGGTGTGGCAGTAGACAATACAGGCAACATTTACGTTGTAGAAAGCGCCAATAATAGGATTAGGAAAATTAACCCGCAGGGTGTTGTTACAACTTTAGCCGGGAGTGGGGCAAGCGGCTGGGCCGATGGCAACGGGCCGGGAGCGATCTTTAACCATCCCCAGGGCATCACTGTTGATAATAACGGTATTATATACATAGCCGACAGCCATAACAATAGGATAAGAAAAATAACACCCGGCGGTACCGTAACAACAATTGCAGGCAGTGGTGCCGTAGGGTCGCAAAATGGGATAGGTACATCTTCAAGATTTAATAACCCGGTGGGCATAGCGGTAGATAGGGTTGGGAATGTTTATGTGGGCGACCAGCTTAATAACCAAATAAGAAAAATAGACCCTAATGGCGTTGTGTCTACTCTGGCGGGTACCGGGTCGCCAGGGGCAGTAGACGGAGCGGGAATAACAGCCAGTTTTGATAACCCATCGGGCATAACGATTGACGGCGCGGGTAATTTATACGTAGCAGATACCAAAAATAATGAGATCAGAAAAGTGGTAACTACAGGCTTTGATATTAACAAGCCCTTGCCTCCGGGCTTAATTTTTGACACAACAACCGGTGTTATTACAGGCACACCAACAGCAACCTGGCCACTTACCACTTATACCATAACTGCTTATAATACCCAAGGCTCAAATACCGCCACAGTTGATATTCGGGTATTGAGCTCAGACAATTTTATTTATGGGCTAATACCTGTGAAAACTATTTGTGATGTAGATTTTGACCCTGGCGCCACAGCTACATTACCCATCACTTATACCAGCAGCAACCCTGGTATTGCTACTATTGTAGGTAATAAAATTCATATTACAGGCGTTGGTACTTCCGACATTGTTGCTACCGATGGTGTTTCAACCGGGGCACAGACACTAATTGTAACCCCACCGGTAACTCCAACCATATCAATTGCACCCCCTTTAACAATTGTTTGTCCGGGCTCAACAATTACCTATATTTCCACAATAACTAACGGAGGGCCAAATCCGATGTACCAGTGGCAACTCAACGGGCAAAACAGCGGAACAAATAGCCCTCAATATACGAGCAGTTCTTTGACTATAGGTGACAAAGTAACCTGTACGCTCACCAGTAATGCCTTATGTACAACATTATCTACTGTTAAATCAAATACAATAAACTACATGAGCTCTGCGCCTGCAAATGTTTCAGTAAACATTGCCTCATCTGCTATAGTGCCTGTGTGTTCGGGTGTTAATATTACTTTTACTGCAACTGCTGTGACGACCGATAAGAACCCCACCTATCAATGGCAGGTAAATGGCATTAGCAAAGGGACAAATAGCCCCTTTTTTTCCAGCACTACATTGGCGGACAATGATGTGGTTACCTGCGTTTTAACCGCCAACGATCCGTGTCAGGTAACCCCCGCTGTAACCTCTAATCCCATCAAGGTTGCTTTGAGCCCCGAAAGTACATGTCTGATAGTTATTCCAAACGCTTTTACGCCCAATGGCGACGGCGTTAATGATGTTTGGAATATTACTGATCTACAAAACTTTCCGGGATGCACCGTGGCGATATACAATAGATACGGCAGGCTTGTCTACAACTCCATCAACTATCCAAAATCGTGGGATGGAACCTATAATGGGAAGGCACTGCCGGCGGGCACCTATTATTATATTATTAATCCCAAAAACGGGGCAAAAGAGTTGGCTGGGTATGTTGAAATTTTGCGATAAATAAAACAGATACGTACATGGAGGAAAATTTAATAATAGCAAGTCGATATTTTGACGGATAATTGCGAAAAGTTAAAAATCAAGGTAACCATTTAAGTTTTGTTACGTAGTAGGATGTATGGTGGGCTACGTGAAGATTCCAAATTCCATTTATTGCAAACTCTGCAAAGAGTGCGGTGCAAGACCAATAATTGCCAAAGTAAGCGATATTGGGTACGTGGTAAAATGCTCAAATGATAATAGCCACTATCAAACCATGCCAGGCCTGATTGATATTGAAGACTGGAACCGTCACAATACAATAACCAAGTACTCCGTAGACTATAACCTAAGCCCGATGATGGCCTGGTAATCCACATTTTTCCGTTTAAATTATTTTAAGCTTCTTATCATTCTCAGTTATACATATTCTTGTATATTTAGCCACCAAAATTTATAAAATGCCTGAATTTACTATCCCGAAGAAAAGCATCGCCAAAACGGTGATTTTGCTTTTTGTATTTGCATTGCCGTTTTTGAGTCGTGCGCAAACCGCTAACCAACCTGTTTTTAACCATTTTGCATTATGCGCGCAAAACCTAAAAAAAACTGCTGCCTTTTATGATGTAGTGTTACAGCTTCAAAGAATTAAGAATCCGTTTAATGATACTACCCACGTCTGGTTTAAAATAGGCGAGGGGCTGGCCCTGCATATTATCCAGGGTAATTGCCCGGCAACCGTTCACCCTATGGGTATACATTTGTGTTTCAGTGTGCCATCATTAAGTGTATTTATTCATCACCTCGACGATTTAAATATATCCTACGGTAACTTTGCCGGGCAACCGAAAAAGATCCAATTGAGGCCCGATGGCGTAAGCCAAGTCTATTTTCAGGACCCGGATGGTTTTTGGATTGAGGTGAATGACGCGA
>CAZZUU010000032.1:11180-17980 GCA_964657275.1 uncultured Mucilaginibacter sp.
TTGATTATGATGAGCGAACAGGAAAAAAAATACCCCGTTTGGCCCGCAGTTGTGCATGCAAAATGTCCGCAATGCCGCAGAGGCGATATGTTTGCAACTTCCATGTATAGCTTTAAATCACAGGTAATGAATAAAACCTGTGATCATTGCGGCTTAACCTATGAACGCGAACCCGGCTATTTTTATGTATCCATGCTATTAAGCTACGCCATGTTTGTAGCCGAGATGATAACGCTGGCCGTTGCCATCCACGTTTTAACCGGCAGCAATAATCCATGGCTATATGTGTCAATTATTATTGGTGTTGGCATTATACTTTCACCCTTTAATTTTAGGTATTCAAGAGTCATTTTGTTATTCTGGCTAACTCCCGGCCTGCATTATCACCCGGAGATGAGTGCCGATAAACCGCATCGATAAAGATCACCTTCCTATACTGCAAGAATAAAAGGGCTTTTCAGAAGAGCAAAAAGCTATCGGCGAAACTTTCTACCGTCCAAATATCGACAATGTTTTCGTTGGGCTATAAAATGAATTGCTCCATTCGACAATAAATTTCGCTCAAATAAAAAAAAAATAAGAAATTCTGTAATTTTTTTTGACACAATTTATATTTCGTTCCAGTAAAATAAATTAACCAATTGGATCAGTATGGATAGGGGTTGAAAATTTAAATTGTTTGCTTTTTTGAGAATATATTTTAACTACTGATTAAGTTTGAGAAAGAACGACGTGACTTTTCATAGCTATTATTTCTCTAATGGAAAATAATTTAACTTATTTGGTTTTTTGTGATTTGTTCCCCGCTTCAATAAAAGTATTTCTTATTGGTTAATTAATTAGTCGATTTCACCATTTTTGTTGGTCGTTAATTCTCTTGCTTTTCTGCTTTTCGCTGACTTTCAGCATAATACATTGAAACCTTATCAAATTGATTGCCGTAGAAACATGCATAATTTGATAAATTATATTTCTGATAAGTTATTTGATAAATTAAATGTACCGAAACATGGAACACAAATTAAACACAATTAAAGCAGACCTGCACGATGTATTTGTAGTGGGCACTGCAAGCGGCTTACAAATGGCAAGAGTATTTTTAATTATTGCTCTTCCAATTATTGCAGTATGTATGTGGGGAATACGCTAGGATATTATATTGGCGAAACCTTATAACATTACCGAATTAAAGCTGAATAAAGTGTTACCATAGCTATCACAACAGACTGGTACCCCTTTATCACGTAGTACATTAGAAATAATTATGCTGTTAATAAAGGCGGGACAGGCAGGGCTTATTAATGTTCCGCTTTTATTTTTTTTCTAAAACAGCATAATTTAACGCTAACAGTTCCTTCGACGATGAACTATCAGCAATGAACTAACCACAATGGTCTATAGTCCATCGACTATTGACCTCACCTATATCCTAAAGCCTGGAGATTAAACAATTCGGCATACCTGCCATTTTTAAGAATAAGTTCATCGTGACTTCCGATTTCAATAAGCTCGCCTTTTTCCAACACTAAAATCCTGTTTGCCATACGCACCGTACTAAAACGATGGGAGATAAGCACCGCCGATTTGCCTTTGGTTAGCTCGGCAAAACGTTCGAAAACCATGTATTCTGCGCGTGCATCTAATGCGGAAGTTGGCTCGTCCAATATCAATAATTGCGCATCGCGCATATAGGCCCGTGCAAGTGCCACCTTTTGCCATTCACCACCAGATAGCTCCACGCCTTGTGAAAAACGCTTGCCCAATTGCTGGTCATATTCTCCGGGAAGTTTTGCAGCTAAAGTATCAGCCAGGCTTTGCCTTGCAGCCGACACAATTAAAGGGCGGTTGTTTTGCTGGCTGATGTTACCTACGGCGATATTCTGCGCAAAAGTCATCTGGTAGCGTAAATAATCCTGGAATATGATGCCCACATTGAGCCGCAGATCAGCAATATCGTATTCGCGAAGATCGATGCCACCTAATAAAATACGTCCTTCGGTAGGATCATAGAGTCGGGCAAGCAATTTAACCAATGTAGTTTTACCGGCACCATTCTCGCCCACCAGCGCCAGTTTTTCGCCCGGATGTAAAGTGAAAGTTAAATGCCGGTTGGCCCATCTTTCTGAATTGGTATAACGGAAACCGACGTCCTCAAACATGAAACCTTCCTTTATACTATCTGGAAAAGGCAGGGGGTTTTTCGCCGGGGTTATTTTGGGCTTAATATCGAAGAACTCAAAAAAGTCGCGCAGGTAAATAGCGCCTTGGGATACAGCTGTAAAACGGGTTAAAATACCTTCCAGTAAACTGCGCATCTGTTTGAACGAGCCAGCAAGAAAAACCAGTTGCCCGATAGTAATGATGCCGTCCACGGCTTTGATAATGATAACCACATATGCGGCATAATAACCTACGCTGCCGAGCATAGCAAAAAAGGTACCCCATGCCGATCGTTGGACGGCCAGCTTTTTGTTATCGATATAAAACTTGCCGGATAACTGCCTGAACCGTTCTATAATAAAACCAGACAGGTCGAATATCTTAACTTCTTTGGCCGTTTCATCGCTGGCGCCGAGGTAACGCACATAATCAAGCTCGCGGCGTTCGGGTGTTTGACCTCTTGTAAGCGCATAGCTTTGATCGTTGAAGTACGATTCGCCTAAGAAGGCAGGTATAATCGCGATAAGCAGCAAAATAATAAGCCAGGGATTAAAAACCATCAGCCCGGCGGCAAGAAAACCCATCGTGATAAGGTCCTGCACCTGTGTCATCACTTGTGAAAGTAAGAGTGTACGTCCTAATGTTTGCTGCCTTGCACGTTCAAGTTTATCATAAAACACCGCATCTTCAAACTGATCGAGATCTAATGTTGCAGCATGCTCCATGATTTTTATAGAAGTATGGTTGCTGAAAAGATCGCCAAGCAAGGCATCCATCAGCGAAATGACGCGGTTCAGGCCATCGGTTAATATGGCCAGCGTAAATTCAATCCCAACCAATAGCCACAAATGATGCATGGTTGTCGCGTGGTGGTGATTTAGCCATATCACCTGGTCGATAATCAGTTTCCCCACATATAACAGCAAAACAGGCATTGCAGAGCGTGCAATCCGCAGCAGTGAATTGACAACCGTCATCCATGCACTGGTTTGCCACACCAGTTTAAAAAAGGCCGGCAGGTTTCTGATGGCGGCAAGCCGCTCTTTAAAAGTTAAGGGTTGGGGGCGTAAATTTTTCTGAGGGCGGGTGTTCAATAGGGTTACTGTGATTAAATTGTAAGTAAAATTAACCAATTAAATATTAGCCGGACGATTGGGGAAGTTTTGTGAGCGAATAATGACAAATTAATAAAACGGTTATTTAAAAAAATGATCATTAACTTGCCTTACATCACCAACAATAGCAATATGGAATGGCTCGTTTTTTTTATAGTTGGATTACTCATTACGGTTTTGGCCTATCTGATTAAGTACAAAAAACAAGCGGGCATTATTTCGGGGTATGACGAAAACCTGGTAGCCGACAAAGATGGTTTATGCAATTGGTTCGGTGGGGTTATGCTATGGTTAGGTTTCATCACCTTTTTAGTGAGCTTTTTGTTATGGTGGTGGCCAAATAGAAATATAATTATCGTTCCAATTTTCGGAATTTGCACCGTAGCCTGCTGTATAATAGCTATAGCGGGGTCAAAGAAATATAGAAAAAAGGTTTAGTTGTAATAAACTAAATATTCCGGTTAAAGCTAAATCTTCTATTTTTGCCGCTCTAACAAATAA
This sequence comes from uncultured Mucilaginibacter sp., assembly GCA_964657275.1. Lineage (GTDB taxonomy): Bacteria > Bacteroidota > Bacteroidia > Sphingobacteriales > Sphingobacteriaceae > Mucilaginibacter. The sequence goes on from CAZZUU010000032.1 coordinate 14,957, forward strand.
GTATGAGCGAATCGCTAAAAAATAAATTTGACAGTATAATTTTTGATCTTGACGGCACCCTTTGGGATAGTACCGGCAACGTGGCGAAGGCCTGGCAGTTAGCTATGGACCAGGTTGACTATGTAGATGAGGTAATGACCCGCGAAAGGGTAAGATCTATAACCGGAATGGCTTATAATGTCATTTTTGATAAACTCTTCCCGAATCTTAGCGCCGGTAATCGCAGTGAATTGATGGCCATATGTGCCAAAAGCGAACTCGAAACATTGAACAATACGGGAGGCGACCTTTATCCGGGCCTGGATGAAACGCTCGCTTACCTGTTCCCGAAATACAAAATGTTTATTGTAAGTAATTGCCAGAACGGTTACGTCGAAATGTTTTTAAAATCGAGCCAGATGGGGCATTACTTTATGGGGCACCAGTGTTTTGGTACGAAAGGAAATCCCAAAGCCGAAAATATAAAAGATATTGTTAACGATCACGACTTGAAATTTCCGGTATATGTAGGTGATACTAAAGGAGATTATGATTCAGCCACAAAAGCCGGCGTTCCATTTATTTTTGCCAATTATGGTTTCGGGGTTGTTGAAGAAGGGCAAATAGCTACGATAAGTGCTGTTGGCGATCTTATTGAATTACTTTAGATATTTTCTTCGTAGAAGCTGTATCAAAAGTATTTAATCGAAAATATAAAACGACTAATATTTGGCCTCGTGTCCTTTGTGCGCACTTCGTGGTCATTGTGGTTAATTTTTACCACCAGGGGCACCAAGAGAATGCATAAAGGGCACTAAGAGTTACCGATTTGAAATATAATTCTGTTCCAATTTTTATAATCGGACTTTAGATTATTTCTTTGTAAAAACGGACCACTTTGCGTTTTCAATACTTTGTGCCTGTAACACTTTTATGACCAACCGCTAAAATTCATTTTACTAGCGGGTAAAGTATTAATTTTAACTACCAATTATTTTAGCTGGTTAATAATTCCCGGATACCTCCGTATTAATACTTTATGTTATGATGAGAAACTATACTTCCCTTAGAAGCTTCAAACTTATACTTGGTTTAGGTCTGCTATTATTAGCTAAGACGACATTTGCCCAATACAAATACCCATTTCAAAACCCACAATTGCCAACTGAAGACAGAATAACAAATCTCTTGTCTTTAATGACACTGGATGAAAAAGTGAATTGCCTTGGCACCAACCCGACGGTTACCCGGCTGGGTGTTAAGGGTACAAACCACGTGGAAGGCTTACATGGATTATCTATGGGCATTCCTGGTGGATGGGGACGTAGGGCTCCCGTACCAACCACCATATTTCCGCAATCTATAGGCCTCGGTGAAACCTGGGATCCCGAACTATTGAGCCAGGCCGCTAACCTGGAAGCTATTGATACCCGTTATATGTTTCAAAGTGAAAAATATCATAAAGGAGGATTGGTAGTTCGTGCACCAAACACAGATATAGGCCGCGACCCCCGATGGGGCCGCACCGAGGAGTGTTATGGCGAAGACGCTTTTTTCAATGGCACCATGGCTGTCGCTTATATAAAAGGGCTACAGGGCAACGATCCTAAATATTGGATCACATCGGCGCTGATGAAGCATTTCCTGGCAAACAGTAATGAAAATAGCCGCGATAGCAGTTCATCCGATTTCGACGAACGGCTTTTGCGGGAGTATTATTCCGTACCGTTTCGTATGGGTGTGGAGCAAGGCGGTTCAAGGGCGTATATGGCATCGTATAACAGCGTAAATGGGATTCCACAAACTGTTAGTCCGATGCTGAAAAACATGACGGTAAACGAGTGGGGCCAAAACGGCATCATCTGTACCGACGGCGGTGCTTACAGGCTACTGGTAAATGCGCATCATTATTTTCCAACCCTTGCAGAGGCTGCGGCCGGTTGTATAAAGGCCGGTATTAACCAGTTTTTGGATACTTATAAGCCAGGTACGATGGAAGCGCTCAACAAAAAATTGATAACCGAGGCTGACATCGATCAAAATTTACGTGGTGTTTTCCGCGTGATGATAAAACTTGGGCAGCTTGATCCGCCCGAAATGGTGCCATACAGCACAATTGGCACCGGCACCGAGCCATGGCTAACTCAAAAAAATCGCGACGTTGTACGCCTGATCACCCAAAAATCAATTGTGCTTTTAAAGAATGAGAAAGATTTTTTACCGCTTGATAAAAACAAAGTGAAGTCTATTGCGGTAGTCGGCCCGCGTTCAGACGAAGTTTTGCAGGATTGGTACAGCGGTTCGCCCGCTTATAGCGTAAGCGTATTAGAGGGTATAAAAAACAAATTGGGGCCTAACGTTGCGATAAGCCATACCACCAACGCTAACCTTGCTATCGCCATGGCCAAAAGCTCAGAAACGGTTATTATTTGTGTGGGAAATAATCCATCCGGCAACCTGGGCTGGAAAAAAGTAGATGGCCCGACTGAAGGCCGTGAGGCTGTCGACCGCCAAAGCATATCATTAGACTCAGCCCAGGAAGCGCTTATTAAAAATATATATAAAGTGAATCCCAATATTGTGCTGGTGCTGATCAGTAATTTTCCTTATGCTATCAACTGGGAGCAGGCCAATATTCCTGCTATTGTTCACATAACGCATTGCAGCCAGGAACAGGGTAATGCTTTGGCCGATGTGTTGTTCGGCGACATTAACCCTGGTGGAAGGCTAACCCAAACCTGGCCCGATTCGCTGGCACAGCTGCCAACAATGATGGACTATAATATCAGGCATGGCCGTACCTATATGTATTTTAAAGAGAAACCGCTTTACCCGTTCGGATTTGGCTTAAGTTATACCACTTTTCAATACAGTAACCTAAAAACCAGTTCTGATAAAGTCGATAGAAATGGCGAAATAACGGTTAGTGTCGATGTGAAAAATACCGGCAGCCGGGCAGGGGATGAGGTGGTACAGCTTTATGTAAAGCATTTAAAATCAAAAGTTGACAGGCCAAATGAAGAATTGAAGGGTTTTAAACGAGTA
>CAZZUU010000033.1:0-9341 GCA_964657275.1 uncultured Mucilaginibacter sp.
GGAACCATCCCTGTATTTTTTATATAGTTGCTTAAGTAATCTGCAAATCTGCCCTGGTTTTCAAAGCCGCTTGTATAAAAGAAGAAGTGTTTGCCGATGGTGCCTCCCGCCTGGTAACCACGGGTATTTAACCAGGTTGTTGTTTTACCGGTAAATTCGCGCCCTATTTGTAAATCGGGTAAGTAGTCGAAGTAAAAAGTAAACTCATCTGTTTTAACGTCAAATAAATGCTCGTTAAACAGTTTTCGAAAAACCCAGGTTTTGTATTTGGGGTTTACTCCACGATTCATGATAGAATCGTAGCTCTTTTTCAGGATATTGGAATCATCAAAAACATATGGCTTTAGGGCTGTGTGTATATCGCTTGATGGCGAATAAACATCAGGATTTAGTTTTTGGTAAAACTCGTATGAGTATGGCTGATATTCAGACTGCGCTCTTGCAGCGCCGATTATAGAAAATAATAATAGTATAACGCTAAATATTTTCTTCATAAAAAATGAATAATCCGGTACGTTTTTATTCAAAATAGTTAAGCGTTTTAAAGCCGCCTTTTTTCAAATAATCATCCTTTTTCACCATGTGCAGGTCAGATTCAATCATATCGCTCACCAAAGCCTGCAGGTCATATTTAGGCACCCATCCCAGCTTTTCTTTTGCTTTTGTGGCATCGCCGATCAATAGCTCCACTTCCGTTGGCCTGAAATATTTTGAATCGATCTTTACGATGGTTTGCCCCAGCTTTAGTGCATCCGGGTTTAACCCCAATTGCTGTGCTTTTTCCTGGTCGACATCAATAATAACACCGCGTTCGTTTTCATCCTTGCCGCTAAACTCTACATCTATACCCAATTCGCCAAAAGCCATTTTTATAAACTCCCTTACCGTAGTGGTTACTCCTGTAGCTATGACAAAGTCTTCCGGTTTTTCCTGCTGTAGCATCAGCCACATGGCTTCTATATAATCTTTGGCATGCCCCCAGTCGCGTCGCGCCGATAAATTGCCCACATATAAACATTCCTGCAGGCCCATCGCTATTTTGGATGCAGCACGCGTAATTTTACGGGTTACAAAAGTTTCCCCTCTTATCGGGCTTTCGTGGTTAAACAGGATACCATTGCAGGCATACATATCATAAGCTTCCCTATAATTTACAATAATCCAGTAACCATATAGCTTAGCCACCGCATAAGGCGACCGTGGGTAAAATGGCGTGGTTTCGCTTTGGGGAACCGCCTGTACCAAACCATATAACTCGGAGGTGGATGCCTGGTAAATGCGTGTTTTTTTGGTCAACCCCAAAAGCCTTACCGCTTCCAGGATGCGCAAAGTACCTATGCCATCGGCATTGGCGGTATATTCAGGCGTATCAAAACTCACTTTTACGTGGCTTTGTGCTGCTAAATTATAGATCTCATCGGGTTGTATTTCCTGTACCAGCCTGATCAGGTTGGTAGAATCGGTGAGGTCGCCGTAGTGAAGGGTGAACTTCGCTCCGCTTTCATGCGGATCATGATACAAATGATCGATACGATCGGTATTAAAAAGTGACGACCGGCGTTTTACGCCATGTACTTCGTAACCTTTTTTTAATAAAAACTCTGCTAAATAGGCCCCGTCCTGGCCTGTAATTCCTGTTATTAATGCTACTTTCATTGATAAGATGGTCAATTATTACCTGGTTACAATAATATCCAATTTAATTGTAAATAATGCAACAAGGGGGTGGCAGATCAACTTTTCTTTTAAACAAAGCTTACTCTTATTGCTATTCCTTTATGAACTTTGCCTTATAACGCAAATTATGGCTCAAAGTTTTATATGTATCTATTTTACCGGTTTTGGAAACACCGGCAAACTTTCGTGGCCCTCGCTATCTACCGATTGCACGGCAAAAAAATAGTTGTCTTTTGAATAATTGAGTGTTGCTGTACTATGTGTATCTTTTGCAGTAAAATAAAACTTCTTTTCCCAGTAAGGGCTCGTAGTTTCGCGCATCAGTACATAGTAACCTGCAGGCCTTTTACCGTTTAAAGGAGCATCCCATATTAAAGTGGTAGTATTGGTTAAACCACTTGTTGAAATTCCAACATTTTGTGGTTCGACGGGTGCCAGGGCCAGGTTTGCCAATACGGAAAGGTTCATTCGTGCCACTTTTTGTACGTAACCTGAGTCGACAAATTCCGGCAGATCGCCATAATCTACACCGTCTTGTGTACGCACACTTTGGTGCTGACGGTTAAAATCCTCATTCATTTCGGTAAACCGAACAGCAGTAAATCCCTGCAGTAAAAACGGCACATGGTCGCCGCTGCGCAAGTAACGGTCGCGACGGTAAATAAGCTTAACGTCTAACTGGTCGACATACCGTTCAGCGACTTCTTTTATATACCGGGCCAGCTCGCGTGAAGGGCTGTCATCTTCGCCACCCAAACCTATTAAATTGGCTATTTCCTTTTTGTTATCAGCAGCAACAGACGGCACGCCCTCGCTAAAAACGCGGACACTCCGGTTATCTTTTAAATCGGTTTCCATGCCATGTGTATTGCCCACTATATCATTGTTTAACATTGCATCGATGTTCCATTTCTCGGCTTTGGCACGCTTGGCAACATTGGTCGATCCGTACAAACCCTGCTCCTCGCCGACTACTGACATGAAAATTATCGTTGCAGGGAATGATCTTTTGGACATCACCCTTGCCAGTTCCATCGATACCGCAGTACCCGAGGCATCGTCATTAGCCCCCGGCTCAACCGAATTAGGATCCATCACATCATTCACCCTCGAATCATAATGACCGGAAACAATGTACACCCTGGTATCGGAGGTATCTGTGCCTTTTAATGTTGCCAGAATATTTTTCAGATGAACCGGCTTATCAATTCGCGCACCTTTCGGCTGTACAAAAGTGTCGAACTTTACGGTCATCCTGCCACCTGAGGCTTCTGCGTATTTCTCCAGTTCGGCTTTTATCCAGTTACGGGCTGCACCGCTGCCGGTGGTGTTGCTGGTGGTATCGCTCAGCGTATGCCGCGTTTTAAAACTTACCAGCTTACGGATAATCGCCTGTATGTTTTTAGCCGATACCTCATCAACCATTTGTTTAATGGGGGCATCTTGTTTGATAATTGTTTGTGCATTTGCCTGTAAAAGGAAAAATGCAGGGATGATAAAAATTAAGTATTTCATATCCTAAAGTTATAAAAGCAATGCTTTAATCAATATCTTCTTCCTGCATCACATTACCTACCTGCTTAAAATTACTCTTCACAAAATGACACCAGTCGCATTCCTTTTTGCCGCAGCCGGTGTTAAAATCGTGCGCCAGTATTTTTTGGTAAACATTTTTTATCTGACCGGTTACTTCGTCGGTATCGTCCGGAGAAATCACGATTTTTTCCTTATGGTATTCGCTTTCGTTATCCGGTTCTACAAATTCAAAGATCGTATTAACCACTTCCCAGTCATTGGTGCGGTCGTTGTCTATTAAAATTTTATAAAATACAGCCTGTCGCCAGTAGTCGCCGCCATTTGGTTGTTCGTTGGTTGGCCTTTTTAATTTGTCTTTTGCCTTCGTGAATTTACCGGTCTTATAATCCACAACCGTTACCTGTTTGCCATTAAATTCTACTTTATCCAAACTGCCTTTTATCGGTACTCCTTCTACTTCAACATTTTTAATACTTCGTTCGGTTACCGCTATCTTGTTCCATACGTCAATGTTTTGGTTGTAGTAAGCGGGCAATATCTTTTCCCCGTAATCCAGCCGTAGCTTAAAATCCTCCTTAGTAAATGAATCGCGATTTCGGTACATAAACCAGCGGAACTCCTTCATAAAATCATCTGTCAACGGGAATTCCTCACCGTCTTCCTTCATCATCCTGAAAACCTTGTTTAATGCCCAATGCACCGCTTGTCCGAAAGTTGCAGATGGGCTTTTACCCGATGGCACACGGATGAGGCACTGAAAATAAAACCGCAGCGGGCAATCCAGGTAATTATTTAAATGCGTTACCGATAGCGTATAATTTTGGAGCAACTGATCGATATAGTTTTTATCCAGTAATTCAATCTGAGGATGCTCCGTCTCGTTAAACTGAACAGATAAAAATCCCATCATCACATCTTCACTAACCGTTGGATAATTTACCGTCAAATGCGTATCTGCCAAAATCTCTCCTATAAACTGTGATGCTTCCTGTTCTTTGCCATTTTTATCTTTTCCGGCATACGAGATAGATAGGCACTGTTTAGCCCGGGTAATCGCTACGTAAAACAGCCGTCTCGCCTCTTCTTTTTGTGCAGCCTCATCGTCGGACGCCTGGGTTAACGTGTCGGGGTAGCTAAAGCCATGGTTACGCCCTTTACTGTCCCATATTTTTTTGCTGCAGCCGATCAAAAACACGTGCTCAAACTCCAACCCCTTTGAGCCGTGAGCCGTTAAAAAGTTGATACCGTTCTCCGAAAATATAACGTGGTTCAACGCCAGCCTGATCTTATTATCCTTCATCAGGTCGATAATGGAAATAAGCCCGGCCAGCTTAATTTCAGGATTTTTGCGGCTTTCATCCTTCAAAAAATCGAAAAAGTTGGTGAGCACCTGCATGTACCAGCCTTTATCGGGCTGCTGCATGATATATTTGAGGACGCCCATTTTAGCAATTACCTGCTGAAAAAGTTGTTGCAGCGTATTGCTGGCCGAATAAGTTAACAGGTAATCGATATCACTGACCAAAAATTTCATTCCCTGGTTCGGAACCTTGTCAAACAACCCCGGCTGCGTCGGTGTGCGCATTTGGGCTATGTACTGGCGCAAAGAGCTTTTAGGCTCATTATTATTAAAAGTGGCATAGTTTTCCTTTGCTACCGCGACACTTGCTTTGGCAATTTCGATCGGTGGAATATCAAAAAAATCGTAATGCATGATCTCGAACAACAATTCGTCGCCACTGTAAGGCGAATCCATTTCCATTGCAAGGTAACGCAGTATATTAATGATCCTTTCGCCGAAGGGCAAAGTGAAAATATCAATTTTGCGCTTACTGTTAACAGCGATATGTTGGTTGTCGAGGTAATGCACCAACTCTTCAACCTGGCTGTGGTTACGATAGATCACTGCAATCTCGCCCGGTTCAGTACCTTTTGCCAGCAATTTTTGAATTTGCGCGGATACGTCAACCAATTCCTGCGTTGGGTTTTCATATTCGTTGATTGAGGGTTCAACAATCAAATCGTTAAAGCGCGGATGAGCCGCCTTTAAATTTTTATCCAGCGCCAGCTGGCTGGTCAAACGCTCTCGGTTATTGCTGATCAGTGCCTTCGAAATATCCAATATGTGCTGATTGGAACGATAGTTATGTTTTAATACAACTGTTTGCAAGGTACTGACATAGTCATGGGCAAAATCAAGGATGTTCTTCATATTCGCCCCTTGAAATTTGAAGATGGACTGATCATCATCGCCCACCACAAAAACGTTTGGCGTATCCCAGTAATTCAGCATAAATTTTAGGAGCTCGTTCTGCGAACCGCTGGTATCCTGGAATTCGTCTACCAGTATGTACTGGTAACGTTCCTGGTAACGGCGCAGCAACTCTTCATTTTCGCGGAAAGCTTTCAGCACCCAAAGGATCATGTCGTCATAGTCATAACGACCGAGCGACTTCATTTTTTTATCAAAATTCTGATATTCGCCAACGGCTGCCAGCAGTTTTTTCATCAGGTCGTGCGCCTTATCGATGTCCTTTTGCTTGGGATCGCCAATCTTAATCCCGCTTTTGGCATTTGGCCTTTTATAGATAAATTCGTCCCGGTTAGGCAAATCTTCCAGATAATCATTTACTGCCTTTTCAATAGCGGCTTCATCCCATCCTTCACTTTTCATGGTGGAAAAAAGACCTTTTAATCGGGGTGCGTCAAAATAGATCTCGCCCGTAAACCGCTTTAGCAAATGATCATTCGGAAACTCATCAACCAGTTCCCTGAAAAGCATAGCCGATTCCAGGTCGGATAACGACTCCAGGTTCAGCTTACCGAAATAATCAAGATTCTCCTGTATAATCTCATTACAAAAAGCATGAAAAGTATAAATGTTAACCCGGTAAGCATCCGGGCCGATAAATTCAAAAAGGCGCTTGCGCATGGCAACCGCGCCCGCATCGGTGTAGGTAAGGCACAAAATTTCATGTGCAGCGGCATCAGTTTCGGTAAGTATTTTACCTATGCGGGCCGCCAGTATTTGCGTTTTTCCGGTGCCCGGCCCCGCAATAACCAAAACCGGGCCGTCCATTTTGTTAACGGCGCTTAACTGTTCCGGGTTTAGCTGCGCAAGCGCTTGCTGAAATTTTTCGTTGTATTTGTTGGGGGTGGAATGGTTCATGAATTTAAATAAGAATAGTAAGTGTTTTATTGTCTGAGAAACTCACGATCTGTAATTTTAATAGGCTATTTCATTAAATTCGATTGCGTAGTTAAAAAAGGCTTTTTCAGCTTTATACAGCTTGATTTTGGAGCGATAATTTTGACAGACCTCTTTAACAAAAGATTCATCTTTTGGCGAAATATCGCAACCCAAGTAAATTGAGTCTAGTATATCATCAATTGGTTTTTTTCTATCTTGACAAGGGAAATCCAAAAATCGGTATTCGAGTTCGTAATTCCAAAAAGGTGCTTTTGTCAAGAATATTGGTTGAAAAGATTTTATTATAGCTTCATTGTCATCTGGAAAGGGAGGTAGTAACAAAGGAAACTTATCGTATTTAATCTCTCCAGCTCCCATATCGCCATTGACATAATATTTTTCAAATACTTTATCCACTTTCAATCCCAAGCAAATACCCTTATGTTTATTTGTATAATGAGACCACAATAAAATGTTATCATTTATCATGCAGGTACAAAATACACCAAACTGCTTTAAATCTTCTAATCTATCTTGAGGGGATTCGTTTTCCCATTTTTTTAAAAAATCAATATTTCCTTTATTATCTAATATCCTTTTAATATTTGCATCGACAATAAATCTTCTATCTTCAATAGATAAATTAGGTTCTATTTTAAGACTATGGAACTCAACATATTTTCTACAAAGAATTGCATCGTCAGCTAATAAATGAAATGCAAAAGGTGTTTTGCAATCAAAAGGATCGTTGAAAGTTGTTGGATCACTAAACCACAAATAATTTTCTATTAAGCTATTTCTATTGTAGGATGAGGATAAGTCCAAATATTTATAAACTCTTTGAGGAATAGAGCCAAAATCGTTGGTTTGATAACTAAGAATTTCTCGTTCTCCAAAAATCGTATTTCTTATAAAAAAGCTGTCGCCTAATATTGTCATACTATAATAATTAAAGATAAACTTTAAATTATCACGTGAGGTCTTTTGCTCCTTCTTATTTTAGAAAATAATAGTTAATGCATATTTTTACTATTCTAAATGTTTGATTTTGATGAGTAGAAATCATTTAAATAAACTCAACGAAGAGCAAATTAAAATTCTTCAGCTTAGTGACTCCGATATAGAAAACGGAAAATTGATCAATCAAAATCAACTTGATAGAGACGACATGCAATTTTTACAAAATATAGTTGAGAAGAAAGAATTGGATAAAAGGCTTAATGATCATCAAAACGGCATTGGCAGAACTTTCACCTGGGAGGAAACTATTGCCATAGCAGAAAAGAAATTGGCAAAACGAAAGGTTTAAGAATTATAAAATTGGCTCCTGCCTGTTATCCCAAAAGAACAATATGGTGATATATCCATTATGAATTTCATAATACATTGAAGTTTGCGGTGTGATAACAGCCTGTCTGACGTTTTGGTCTATAGATGATTTATACATGTAGGGTTGGTCAGAAATCAGTGATAATATTTTTTGAGCGTGATTTACGAACATTTTCGCTTGCTTTTCACTCCATTTATTTTCAATAAATAAAACTATACTATCGAATGTTTCAGTGGCTTCATCAGACCAAAGCACCTCTAAACTCATAGATATTTAGTGTACTTTTTCATTACCTCATCATGCACAGTTAATTTGCCTTCTGCTGCCTGCTTTCTTCCGCGTTCAATTCCTGCTTTCACGTGTTCGGGTAAATCATGCCAAAAATCTTTAACATGGCCTTCAAAAACTTCTTTTATTTGAAGAAGTATCGCTTCGTCATCTGTTTCGAGCAAACGCTTGGCTAACTCTATTTTTTCAGTTTGTACATCCATATTCAAATTTAATATAATTCAACATATTTAAGCTATTCAAAATATACTATCTATCTGTTGTTTTACTTTCCAGCATGTTTCGCCAATTCCAAAATATCCTTCACTTCCAAAATCCGTTTATCATACCCAAACTTTGTGGCGTTTATCATCGCCTGTCCAACTTCCGCAAGGGTACTTACGCCATTAGGAAAAACAGCGCGGAAAAAGGGATACATCCAGCTTATATATTTGTAAGGTGTCAGCGTGTTTTTCAAACCTTTAGACGGCTGCATATAGCCGGGCCTGAATGCAAATACCTGTTTAAAAGGCAATTTCATTAAATCGTTTTCTGTTTTACCCTTTACCCGCGCCCACATCGACTTGCCCTTTTCAGTGCTATCAGTACCACCGCCGGAAACGTAACAAAACGTCATACCGGCATTTAGCTTACTGAGCGTTTCAGCCACGTGCATCGTTAGCGTGTAAGTCATTTTATAATATTCCGGCTCTTTCATCCCGATAGACGAAACGCCCAGGCAAAAGTAACAGGCATTGTAACCTGTAAGTTCGCTTTCTATAGCGGAAAGATCAAAAAAATCCTGGTGTACTATCTCTCTAAGTTTGGGATGTACAAAACCACCGGGGCGCCTGTTAATAATCAAAACTGTCTCCACATCCTGATTTAGCAGGCATTCGTGCATTACGCCCTCACCAACCATCCCCGTGGCTCCGGTTATTATTGCTCTTATTTTTGTTCCCATATCAAAGCATCACAAAAAATAGCGATAGTTGTTTTTACTGCTATCGCTATGTAACTATTTAAAACAATACTTGTTTTAACCAAAAAACACCAAATAGCCAATTATTTCCCTATCAAAAAACAGTAGCCGATAGCGGCGGTAGCGGCACCCGTATTATTTTTGCCATTAGCTGTCCCTTTTTGAATATTAAGTAAGCCGTAGTTGCCACCTGCTTCAATAAAAATATAACTTTTCTTAAATTTATAGGCAAGGCCTATATTGCCTTCAATACCTAAATCGGTTTTATGCAATTGGTCCTTAATATCCTGGGTATTATCGAACGATTGAGGGCCGCCGGGCAAGGGCTGCGTTCCCCCGGCGTCGGTGTAAAAATTACT
>CAZZUU010000033.1:9351-17934 GCA_964657275.1 uncultured Mucilaginibacter sp.
CTTGAACCACTGGTTACTTGTTTTGCATAAATAAGGTAACCCAAAAAAGGACCGGCGTCGGCGTAAAACCTTAACGGTGAAGACTTAAAGTTCCAGCTAAATTTGGCCAGCACCGGCAGCATCAGGTAGTTTAATTTGGCAGTGCTGTTATAATTAGCGTACAGGTAAGGCGGGGCTTGTCCGGGCGGAAACTCCTGTGCTACCTGCGACGGGGTGGTAAACGCCTGCAATCCGTCCTTTTTACCACCCTGTGCCGAATATTCCAGCATTGGTTGCAATGAAAACAAATCGGAAAATTTAAATTCGGCAAATACCCCCGCATCGGGCCCAAACCTTGAGCTGTATCCCGTGTTAAGTGGCGTTGCGCTACTGCCACCCGCACTTAAATTTGGTATACTTATTCCGCCTCGGATACCAAGAGAAACGTTCTGTGCATTGGCATTAAAAAACAAAAGTGTTAGTGTTGAAATCGATAAGTAAAAAATTAACTTCTTCATAATCAAATAATTTAAGGGGTTAAACTTGAAATACTTAGAAACCGTAGTTTTTTTAATACTTAAAATTAGCATTTTCACCACACAATTTAATGGAAAAGAAATTGTATTATTTACTAATATAAATTTCACACTTAAAGTTCTATTGCCGGCGCTTTATAAAAGCTATAAATTGCTTCTCATTCCAGTTGTAAAAAGAGGCTGATTGTTACCGGTAATCTGCCGGTCGGCTTTAATTGTTGTGTGATCACTTTTACTGCTGATCTTTGCAATTCGTCGGTCATTTGATAACAAACCAATAGTGCGCCGCATTTTTCTATGCCGGGCAAATCGGCAAGCGTATAGGCATTGGCAAACACGCTTACTACCGTATTATTATATGCCGCTAACTGCCCAATAAACGACTTAACATCGTTAGTGTAATTTAATTTACTCCCCGGCCGCAAGCGTGTGTCGTTAATGCTCACGTAAATCTGGCTATACTGTTTAAGGGTTAGTAAAAGAGTTTTAAGGTCTGCTGCGGAGGTATTTTTACCAACGCCAAAAAATGCATTATTTGGATACCAGTTTGCCAGCTCTTCCTGAAAAACCGTATAGCCATCAACACCTATGCTTACTAACGCCGTTTTTCTAAAAGGGTCTAACTGGAGCGACGCGGCATCTCCTTTTAAAACCGTTACAGCTGCATCGCTCAATTGCTGTATAAGCTGTTTTGCGGCGGGCCTGTTCATATCTTCAACCAAATGATCTGTTGAAATTTCGCGATAGTGATTTAAACCGGCCCAATATTTGGCAGCTAGCACTTTTTTAACACGTGCATTAAATTCATCTATTGAAATCTCATTTTTACGAATGGCTTTACGAATCAATTTAATTGCCCTGCCGGAATTCTCTGACAATTCAATAATATCATTCCCTGCTAAAAAAGCCCGCACATCAGCTTCCCCATCAGGAAAATATTTAACCACTGCTTTCATTTCCATCGCATCAGAAACCACCAGCCCCTTAAACCCTAATGAATCCTTTAAATTACCTGTCACAATTTTTCGTGATAAGGTAGAGGGTAAATTTTTTGTGCTATCCAGCGAAGGGATATCCATGTGTGCTATCATCACACCGCTTATCCCCGCCTTTATGGCCTCACGGAAAGGGTATTCTTCGAGAGAATCCAATCTCTTACGGGTGAACGGTAACAGGGGCAGGTCGAGGTGCGAATCGGTATTGGTATCGCCGTGACCGGGGAAATGTTTGGCCGTTGTTAGCAACCCGGCATCCTGCATGCCCTTTAAATAGGCAATGCCTTTTGCAGCTACGTTATATTTATTATCACCAAATGACCGGTAATTAATAACCGGATTGTTCGGGTTATTATTGATATCCATATCGGGCCCAAAATTCATTTGCATGCCCAGCCGCTTAAAATCATAAGCTACCTGTTGCCCCATTTTATAGATCAGCGCGTTATCCTGTATGGCACCCAACGTCATCTGGTAGGGATAGGATAGGGTTGAATCGAGACGCATGCCTACTCCCCATTCGCCGTCCATCGCTACCAGCAAAGGCACGTTAACTAGTTTTTGATACTTATTGAGCAAATTGGCCTGACGCACCGGGCCACCCTGAAAAAATACCAGGCCGCCAACCTGCTCATCTTTGATAATGGCCGCTACAGAATCTTCATAAGCCTGTCCTTTATCGGTATGCGCACGTATAAAAAAAAGCTGTGCAATTTTTTTTCGGCGGTTCATCTTTCGGAAAACAGAGTCGACCCAATGGTTTTGATGACTTAACGACTGTACATAATCCTCCTTTTGAGCAAAGACGCTTATTGCAATAAGATTTATAATAAATACCAAAACATATCGAAGCTGCTTTCTATGTACTTGCATAGCCCAAATGTAGCTTAAATCTCAATTTCGTGTCGTTGTTTTAATACTTCCTGAATAAAAAAAACGCCCGGCAAATAAACCTTCGAAGTGATTTTAACTCTATGAGTGTATTAAAACAAATATGTTATGAAAAAAATTATCTTTTTGGGGATATGCCTGCTTATAGCAGGTTCGGTGAGTGCGCAGGGTTATTATTACGGCCCCCGCCGGGTAAGACGCGAACCCCCGCGTCGCCAGGTTGGCGACTTTTATAAGGTTAGGGTGGGCATAACCGGTGGCTTAAACATAGCCAATACGGTAAATGCCTATAATACCAATTACAGCACGGCAAGCATAGCAGCCTTTAATGCCGGGCTATTTCTTGATATCCCGCTTATTTACCCCTTGTCATTTGAACCGGAGGTATTGTATTCGCAAAAAGGATATGCTGCCACAACAACCAACGGCAACTTTACACAACGCAGTAATTACATTGATGTGCCGCTGCTGGCTAAATTTAAGCTCGGCCCTAATTTTAATTTCCTTATCGGGCCGCAGTTGTCGTTCCCGATCTCTACCACGCAGACCTATGATAATGGGTTTGCAGTAACAGCGCAGCAATACTATAATACCCGCAGCGACAACACCCTTTTAGATGGGGTTGTAGGAGTAAGCTTTGATTTAAGCCAAAATGTGGAATTACGCGCCAGGTACACTATTGATTTGCAGCAAAACGTTCAAAACAGCGATTATGGCCCCGACTATCGAAACCAGGTTTGGCAAATTGGGTTGGGGATAAAGTTTGAATAAAAGCCGTTTAATTAAGCTAAAAAAGCCATACAAGTACTTCACCTGTGTGGCTTTTTAATTTAATTCGATGGCAGTTAGCACTATTGCTTGCTTAATGCAGATTTTGCCCACTTTTTCACCTGTTTTTGAAAAATATTTTTCTTTTTCTTCTGGCTATGGGTTTTAAAAACCCTTCTCAATGCCAATATATCTGCTTGCTTCTCCGGCAAAATATATAACGGATGGGTTATCTCGTCGATTTCGGCTAAGGGGATGTTTGCACAAATATCGTTTTCATTTGCCGTATGGGTAGCGTTTTTTCCAAAACCGATATTCGAGATCAGGTTTTGGTTAGGGATAATGGTAAGCCCATTATTAAAAAAATTCGCAAAATCCAGCTGATAATCCCATGTATCTATTTTCCCGGCTTTTACTTCGTCAAAAATATGTTTTAACGCACTTACAACTAAGTGGTCATCAAAAATATTGCTTAGCTTATTTGTTATATCTTCAGTATCGTATTTATTTAATGTTTTATCATAATCCTTCCACGCCCGCCGCCAACCGGCCCAGCCCCAAACATGCGTCATATTTGAAAAATAATAGCTGTCAGCCCCCCATTTTTTTCCTTGCTGTAAATTACACCCGGTAATATGCCTTATACGCGAATCAAAACGGTATTTTTCTAAAAGTGTGTCGCAGAAATTAAAGAAACTTGATGCCGGTAAACAGTCGTCTTCTAATATGATCCCTTCCTCTTCATGCTCAAAAAACCAATCGATAGCCGAAGACACTGCGTTTTTACACCCCAGATTTTCCGTTCTGAATAATGTTTTTACATCACATGGCCAATCTATGTAATTTACGATGGATCTGGCTTCATTACAAATCTTTTGCTCTGAAGGGTTAGAGGGTCTCGGGCCATCAGCGGCTATATACAAGCGAGCAGGTCTCGCCTCCCTGATCTTGTCAAAAACCCGTTTAGTAGTATCGGGGCGATTGAAAATAATAAATAGTACTGCTGATTTTACCGGGCTCAAATCGATTGTAACATTCATATTACAAAAATAATATAAAATGCACCCGATTTACCCCAATAACTTAAATTATCATACCTATGACAAATATTATTTCTATAGTAACAAGATATATGTTCTAAACTGAAATATTTCTTTAACCCATCAAACTTATGCAAGCCTGATAAATATGATAGGCGGATTGTCAAATAATAATCTATTAACCTTGACTAATTAATTCAGCACAAACATGAAAGCTGCCGCTTGCTTGAGCGTTGATTTGGCCCATTTTTTTGCTTTGTTCTTAAATAGATTTTCTTTTCTCTTTTCTTCGAGCTTGAAATCGGTGTTCAAGGTTATAATGTCGGCCTGCTTTTGTGGTATTATAAAAACAGGGTGAACTATTTCGTCAATTTCTGAGAGAGGAACGTTAGCGTGTATGTTACTGTTATCGAAGGTATTGGTTGCATTGCCACCAAACCCAATATTGGAAATCAAATTCTCGTTAGGGATAATAGTGAGCCCATTATTAAAAAAGTTTGCAAAATCAAGTTGGTAACCCCATGCGTTTATTTTACCCGTCTTTACATCGTTGAAAATATTTTTCCAACAATCAACAACCAGCGGATCTTCAAAAATATTTTTAAATACAGACTCTATGGCGTCGCCGCTATATTTATTAAGATCTTTATCATAATCCTTCCAAACACGCTTCCAACTGGCCCAACCCCAAACATGTGTGCGGTTCGCAAAATAATAAGATGCCGTTCCCCATTTTTTACCTTGCTGCAGGTTACAGCCTGTAATATGCCTTATGCGGGTATCGTCACGGTATTTTTCTAACAATGTATCACAAAACTTAAAAAAGCTATTAGCCGGCAAACAATCATCTTCAAGTATTATGCCCTCTTCCTCCTGATCAAAAAACCATGAAATTGCAGAAGAAACAGCTTCCCTGCACCCCCCGTTTTTAGTTCGGAAAAAAGTTTTTACTTCACAATTCCAATCGATATCCTCTACTATAGTCCGCGTTTCCAAACACAAACATTCATCAGCAGCAAAAGCCGGACGCGGGGCATCCTGCGCAATGTATAAACGTTTTGGTTTTGCTGCTCTTATTTGTTCAAACACTTTCCTGGTGGTATCAGGCCGGTTAAAAATGACAAAAAGAACCGCTGATTGGGTCTGATAGGGGTTGGTGGGTTTTTGGGGCATTTTTTAAAGTTTTTTCATTGGATGAAACCAAATTTCCAAAGAATAATTTTAATATGAAGTAACAATTTAGTTTGATAACGTTGTTGTTGAACAAATTGTTTCAAATAGCTAAATTGAAATTGTAAAAATCCGAATACAATTATACGCTTGAGACGTGTTTTTATTGCTTATGATAAACTTCCGGAAACTTAATCGTTGCTGAAGGTCTGCATATCAATCAGCTTTTTGTATAAACCGTTGTTGGCTATTAATTGGGTATGTGTGCCCTGTTCTACAATTTTTCCGCTTTCCAGCACTATAATTGTGTCGGCACTTTGTATGGTGCTTAACCGGTGAGCAATAATTAATGAGGTGCGGTTTTTCATCAGGTTATTTAATGCATCCTGTACGAGTTTTTCCGACTCAGTGTCTAATGCCGAAGTAGCTTCATCCAGCAACATTATCGGCGGATTATTTAAAACCGCCCTGGCTATACAAATACGCTGCCGCTGCCCGCCCGATAGCTTTGTGCCGCGATCACCAATATTGGTATCATAACCTTTTTCTGTTTCAAGGATAAAATTATGTGCGTTGGCGATGCGGGCGGCATCCTCAACCTCCTCTTTCGAAACATTTGTTTTGCCGAAGGCTATATTATTGAAGATCGAATCGTTAAAAAGAATAGACTCCTGGTTTACAACGCCCATCAATCCCCTTAGCGAATCAGCTTTGATCTTTTTTATATCCTTACCATCAATTAATATCTCGCCGGATTGCGGTTCAATAAAACGAGGGATGAGATCCATCAGCGTTGATTTACCTCCGCCTGAGGGGCCAACCAAAGCAGCGGTTTTACCTATAGGAACAGTTAAATTGATATTTGAAAGCACCTCTTTATCTGCATATGCAAATGATACATTTTTAAATTCAAGGCTCTCATAAAAACCATTAACAGCGACGGCAGCATCTACTATTAATGGTTTTTCATCAATGAGTGCTAACACCCTTTCGCCTGCAGCAATGCCCGAATGGATACTGCTAAATGAATCAGAGATTGCTTTTGCAGGACGCATGAGTTGCGAAAAAATAGCAATGTACGCGATGAACTGCCCGCCACTTAAATCAGATTGTTTATTCAGGATTAAATGGCCACCATATAAAACAATACACGAGACCATAATAATTCCTAAAGTCTCTGAAACAGGGGAAGCAGATTGCTGACGTTTGGCCATAGAACGCAGTATCTTTGAATATTTGCTATTCTCGTTATCAAAACGCTTTTTAATAAAATCGGTAGCATTAAACGCCTTTATAATCCGTATCCCTTGTAACGATTCGTCAAGGTAACTAATCATCGTACCATAGGTTTGCTGCGCAGATGTCGCTTGGGACTTTAGGCGTTTTACAATGCGCGAAATTATAAAAGCTGATACAGGTACCACCAGCAACGACCACAATGTTAACGTCACCGAAAACTTGAACAGTAAAAATAAAAAAACGATCATTTGAGCCGGTTCTTTAAAAATAACCTGCAGTGTCGCTGTAACTGAAAATTGTACAACTTGAACATCTGAAGCTATTTTTGATATGATGTCACCTTTCCGCTGGTTGTTAAAAAATCCAAGGTGCATATCCATCACATTATTAAAAACTGACCGGCGAAGATTTAACAAGGTATGCAGGCGCAGGTTTTCCATAATACGCGCCGAAAGATACCGGAAAAAGTTACCGATCACCACTGTAGTAATCATAACTGCGCAAACAAATTTCAAAGCTCCCCAAGGCCCCTCGCTTGTTATAAAATGATTCATGTAATAATTAAACCAACCTGTTACATCCAAGAAGCCGGGATGTTTTACTACAGCTGTTGTCGCTGTCGCACACGCATTGGTATTAAATAGTGTGTTCATCAACGGTATTAGCAACGGGTACACCATCGAGCTAAAAACAACATATAATAAGGTATAGATGATATAAGGAATTGCAAACTTTTCAATAGGCTTTGCAAAGGATAGCAGCCGGAAATATGTCTTCATTAAAGAATTAAATAAACGTGCAAAGCTAATAGTAATTAGTTAATTCCTGTTATAACGTGATTTTCACGATCTGAATACCGATAGTTTTACAATTCAGACAGAAACAACTTCTAATATAATTCTGCGAGCAATTGCTGCGTTGCCAACCATACCGCTTCCAAGCTTACGTTTGAAACACATGGGTGTGGTTGCCATTGTTCCGTCTTAAATATACAGTTCCAATTACAGTAATAACAGTCCATTTTTTCAAATACGCATAAAGGCTTATTCGGCATATATAGCGGGTAAGGTGCAAAACGCTCAAAATGCCCGCCCCCTAAAATACAAACCGATTTTGTGCCGACAACAGCAGCGATGTGAATGGCACTTGTATCATTAGCAATAACTAACGTAGCATCGTCAATAAATTCAATCAACTCCGGCAATGATGTTTTGCCAATCAGGTTAGTGATGCTTCCGGACGGCAGATTTGCAGACAGGTAGCTTCCAGTTTCAAACTCCTCTTTACCGCCTAAAAGCAAAAGCGGAAGCCGGGTGTTTTGCAGGATGAGCCGGGCTAATTCTATAAACTTTTCTTTTTCCCACGCACGTTTTAGACTGCCTGCACCTGGAATGATGACAATTCCCCCTTTTTTGGATTTAACAGATTTCATAAACGGCGATGTCAGCGAAAGCGGGGTATTTAAAATGGCTTCGAAAAAGAACTTAGAGCGCTCAAATTCAAAATTGATGTTTACCGGCAGCACAAGCAGTTTTTTGTAAAATTTATCGGTTTTTATTTTGTAGCGCATTGGGATTTGATCGGTGTCACTTTCAAATCCGATAATTTGTGTTGTTCCGGTAAACGCTGCGAGCGAATCATTTATCAGCGTGCGGGCATATGTCGGCTGTAACACCACTTCATAATGATTCAGAAACAGGCGCCACGCTAATCTTAACGTTTTTAACGGCGACTCATAAAAATCATTGCACTTTATAAATATAAAATCGTCAATAAAGTTGGCATCATATTTTACAGCAATATCGCGCCATAAGACATTCCCCAACAAATCAATTTTGTAGTCTTTATATAATGCGGATTGTTTAACAACTTCTATAAAATTCCTGAATAATATATAATCGCCAATCGCATCCGTTTTAATGATGAGGAGTCGCTTTGACGGTCGTCGTAATGTTGCAAAAAAGC